>MNGW01000133.1:0-13406 GCA_001918935.1 Acidobacteriales bacterium 13_1_40CM_3_55_5
CCACTTCATTCATCGGCTGAGAATTAAACCACAACCCGCGACATGCGAACAAAGTCGGCACGAGCGTAAAAAGAACAACTCGAAGAACAGAAAAAGCCGAATGTGGGCTAAGCGATCCGAATTCGTGACTCAGCGTCACGCTAAGTTGCTGAACACAAATGACCGGCGGAAAAGCTAAACCCGTTGTGCGGGCTAAAACCTGTAAAACTTCTTGACTTCGTCTCCGCAAGGGAATAATCCTAAATTCTCAACCCAGTTCTTTGACAACTGAAAGCCCGTAACTCCTTATTCCGCAATATTTTACCTGCGACTTCTTATTACTCAAAGATTTTGCCTCGGTTCACACCCTAAATCCTTGATTCCAGATATCGGGAGGGGGATACCCCTGACCGCGACCTGCGCTGACGTTTTCTTGCGATAAGATTGAGTTGTAATGAATCCATCCAATCCCCCGACCGAGGCGGCCACGAAGCCGACTTCCGTACCAGCGGCTGCTCCTTCGAATTTCATACGCGACATCATTCTCGAAGACCTGAAGACCAATAAGTACAACGGCCTGGTGCAGACCCGCTTCCCGCCCGAGCCGAATGGCTATTTGCACATCGGACATGCCAAGGCAATTTGTTTGGATTTCGGCCTTGCCGACGAGTTTGGCGGCAAAACCAATCTGCGTTTTGACGATACCAATCCGTCCAAGGAAGAGACGGAGTACGTCGATTCCATCATGGCGGACGTGAGGTGGCTCGGTTTCGAGTGGGACGGCCTCTTCTATGCCTCCGATTATTTCGATCAGCTTTACAAGTGGGCGGTGCAGCTCATCAAAGCCGGCAAAGCCTACGTCGACGATTTGTCCGCAGACGAAATTCGCCAGTACCGCGGAACGTTAACCGAGCCTGGCAAGAACAGCCCGTATCGCGACCGCACGGTAGAAGAAAACCTGGAGCTGTTCGAACGCATGCGGGCCGGCGATTTTCCCGACGGCTCCCGAGTTCTGCGCGCCAAAATTGACATGGCTTCTCCAAACTTGAACATGCGCGACCCGGTGATGTACCGCATCCTGCACGCCGAGCATCACCGCACCGGAAATAAATGGTGCATTTATCCCATGTACGACTACGCCCACGGCCAATCCGATTCGCTCGAGCACGTCACCCATTCCATGTGCACGCTCGAGTTCGAGGATCACCGTCCGCTCTACAACTGGTTCATCCAGCAGTTAGGCATCTTCCCGTCGCAGCAGATCGAGTTCGACCGCCTCAATCTGACCTACACGCTATTGAGCAAACGCAAACTGCTGCAACTGGTCGAGGAACGCCACGTCAGCGGATGGGACGATCCCCGCATGCCCACGCTGGTCGGTATCCGCCGCCGGGGCTACACCCCCGAAGCCATCCGAAATTTTGTCGGCGCCATCGGCGTCTCGAAAACCAACGGCTCGATCGAATTGGCGATGCTCGAACACTTTGTCCGCGAGGATTTGAACAAGCGCGCCCCCCGAGTAATGGCCGTGCTGCGGCCTTTGAAAGTCGTCATCGACAATTATCCCGAGAACCAGGTCGAAGAGATGGACGCAGTCAACAATCCCGAAGATCCAAACGCCGGCACCCGCAAAGTCCCGTTCTCGCGTGTGCTCTACATCGAGCAAGACGACTTTCGCGAGGTTCCGCCCAAGCAATATTTCCGCCTCTCTCCCGGCCGCGAAGTCCGCCTGCGTTACGGCTACTTCGTCACCTGCACCAGCGTCGTGAAAAACGACAAGGGAGAAGTAATCGAAGTCCACTGCACCTACGATCCCGCCACCCGCGGCGGAAACAATCCTCCCGATGGGCGCAAAGTGAAGTCAACGATCCATTGGGTGTCGGCTGCCCATGCCATCGATGCCGAAGTTCGAATCTACGAAAATCTCTTTACCAAAGAAGATCCCAATCAAACCGAAGAGGGCCAGGATTTCACTTCGAATCTCAATCCAAATTCGCTTGAGGTTTTGACCAACGCCAAGCTCGAGCCGTCACTGGCAGACGCTGCCATCGAGAGCCGTTACCAATTCGAACGCCTGGGATATTTCTGTGTCGATCCCGATTCCAAGACCGGAAGACCGGTATTCAACCGAACCGTAGCGCTGAAAGACACCTGGGCCAAGATCGAAAAGAGGCAGCCCGGGAAAGCGTAACCATGGCCGCGATGGTATACAAAGGTGCCATGCAGCTCAAAAAAGTCGCCGAGCTTATTCATGCCCGCCTAATCGGAAATGGAGATGTCGAAATCGAACAAGTCTGCAGCATTGAGTCAGCCTCGGCCGGCGACTTAATTTTTGTCGAAGACAAAGACAATCTTCCACGAGCGCTCAAGTCGTCAGCATCCGCCGTTCTTGTAGGCGACTTCGGAGCAGCCGACAGTTCAAAGCCCTTGCTGGTTTGCGCACAACCGCGCCTGGCATTCGCTCGCGCCGCTCGTCATTTGGCTCCGACGTCAGATCACCGTTACGCCATCCATCCCAGCGCGATCGTGCATCCATCCGCGCGACTGGCGAAAGAAGTGCAAGTAGACGAACGAGTCGTAATTGGCGAAGGCGTCCAGATTGGCTCTGGATCATCGATCGGAGCCGGAAGTGTGATCGGCGCCAAAGTGATCATCGGGAATGATTGTGAGCTGCATCCGAATGTGACCATCTACCCCGGCACGCGCCTGGGCAATCGCGTGGTGATTCAAGCCGGTGCAGTACTCGGCAGCGATGGCTTCGGCTATGTACGCGATAAAGAGACCGGCCATTACGAGAAATTTCCCCAAATCGGAAGATTAGAAATCGAAGACGATGTCGAGATTGGGGCCAACTCCACAATTGACCGTGGCGCTCTGGATGTGACTCGCATCGGCCGTGGCACAAAAATCGATAACTTAGTTCATGTGGGACACAATGTGCAGATCGGCGAGGATGTCGTCATCGCTGCCCAGACTGGACTCTCCGGCAGCGCCGTAGTGCAGAACAATGTCGTGATCGGAGGCCAAGTGGGCATCGCCGATCACGTGCGCATCGAAGAAGGCGCGATCCTCGGCGCGCAGAGCGGCATTCCCAGCAATAAAATTATTCGTGGCAAAGGGATCGTTTTTTGGGGAACGCCGGCGCGTCCGATTCGCGAATATTTGAAAGAGCTGGCTGTGCTGGCGCGGTTGGCGAAAAGAGGATAATGGCAGTCGTCGTCATTGGCGGACATTCGCGCAGCGTGGGCAAAACCAGTGTGGTCGCTGGTTTGATTGCCGCCCTGCCCGAATACTCCTGGCATGCCATGAAGATCACGCAATTCGGCCACGGCGTGTGCTCTCGCAACGGCGAGCTATGCGATTGTGCGACCGACGATCATAGCTGGTCAATTTCCGAAGAGCGAGACCGATCGGGCGAATCAGATACATCTCGATTCCTGGTCGCCGGGGCGACAAAGGTCTGGTGGGTCAGAACCCAGCAGGGCCGTCTCGCCGAGGCCATGCCTACGATTCGGCGCAGATTCGCGGAGTCGGAAAATGTAATTGTGGAGTCCAACAGCATTCTGAAGTTCATCCGGCCCGATGTCTATTTGACCGTTCTGGATCCCGCGGTTGAAGATTTCAAGAAATCCGCCCAGGAATTCATGGATCGCGCCGACGCAGTGATTTTGCACGACGGACACGGAAACCCGGCATGGCACGGCATTTCATTGAAGGCTGTGGAGGGATGTCCCAGCTTTCGCGTGCGACCTCCGGACTATGTCACGTCAGAGATTGTGAATTTCGTGAAAGGGAGGTTGAAAGATATCCCAGCTACCAAAACCTCAGCATGAATGCCGCTCATTCACTTGCGTACATCGCGATGATGCGCTCGATGGCGCGGCGGCAGACGGCACAGAAGGAATCGTGCCGGGTAACCATGATGCAGTTTTCTTGTGGACGGTAGTAGCCATGAGCTTCATAATTGGCCCCTTCAAAGGCGCCAACATTGCGCGAATATTTATCGGCGGCCAGCAATTCGTCTTCTTTTTTTCTCTCTTCACGGAAGAGAGCATCCATTTCTGATTCGGGCCGATTATGTTCCCGAATCTGCCGCCGCTGCTCTTGAATCGCACGCCCGTAGTTTTCAAAATCCTGCTTGCGCCAAGGCGTCGGAATGGGCGTACCGCGCGTGACCAAATCTTTCCATTTCAAATTCGCCGGATCAAGCAGCGCCGTGACATTCGGCTCCCAAGGCTCGATCCGCCGGCTCGCAGGCGCGTAAGCGACCTGCGAAGTGTAATACTCATCCGCCAACCCCGCGAAGTGATGCCCGAATTCATGTACGAAAACATACGAAGACCACTCACTGTCGGCTGCGACGGTCGCATACAGATTGAATATCCCGCCTCCTCCGTAGGTCTTTCCGTTTACCAGAATCTCGATGAATTCATAAGGCGCAAAGGAGGCAACATCGCGCATTGAACGATTGTCGGTAGTCAGAATGTAGCGATCAGTATCGAAAGTGTCATAGGTGGTTCCCAAAGGAGGGCGATGATGAACTCCGCCCGAAGGACGCGATACGCCCGATTCTTCGGCTGCCGGACATAGCCCCCACACATTAAATTTCTGACGTTGCTCGCGAAAAGGTGGGGCGGCAAAAAGAATTTCTGTGAACCGGCGCGCATCCTGCTCAAATTTAGATCGTTCGGCGGCGGTGTATCCGTCGCCCAGGATCAAAAGATCCACCTTGGTTGTGGGATCCCCGTTTTTTTGAATTACCAGCAGCGTACCTGGAGGCGGCGGACGCGAAGTGTCGATGAATTTGTCTTTAGGATCAAGGGTCGTCGACCAGACTTCGCGAAAATTGCCTTCGTCTCGTTTCTTCAAAATGATTTTTACTGGCGCAGAGGGAGCAGGGAAGCGCAATGATTCGGAAAAAGTCCGATTCACAGTCTTCGCCTCATCTGTTGTTACCCACTCACCAAAGATAGAACTGAATCCGCGCGAATAGAGCAGGCGGCCATCGGCCTTATCGCGCACCTCAAAAAAATAAGCGCCGAGATTGGTGTCGTCCAACAACTTGGCCGGGTTTCCAGGCCATGGCAGAGGTTCTAGGACGATCCGGTCCACGCTGAATATTTCCTGGGTTGAATTTCCAGTGTGGAAATAGTCGAGGCGCATCGTCCCCGGCTGAGCGTAGACACACGAGGCGACGGCTAGAAAAACAAGAACTCGCAGCAGCTTGGAAATCATTGCTGAAATTCTACAAGGTCGAGAGTCCGCCGACGATGCGTAGGGCGTCAGGGGCTAACAATGGGTGGACTTGGAGGGCCTTTCTCACTCTTGTCGCGTGGTTCATCCTCTTCGGTTCGAAGCGGCGTTAGGGGCTTTTCCGGCTTGCCGTCGGGTGCGGCTACAGGACGGGCCTTGACTGTCTTACCTGATGTTTTCTTCAACTCTTTCAATATGTCGTCCTTGTCGCGGCCGGCATAGTCGCGGGCAAAGCGGGTGAGAGCTTCGGTCAGGATGTCATGATGATGCAGATTATCCAGTCCGCTCTCGCGTGTGATATTGAGCCAAAGGCGGTGGACCAGGTGTACGTCTTCCGTTTTCATGGAAGGGGTGTGAGGACCTATGTGGAAAGTGTCCACCTTCATGTCAGGACGGACGATCTGCAAAACAAATTGCCGCTTGGGCTCGGGCGTAGCTTCCCAGGCATGGCCCAGTTCGAAGGCCTGTTCCTGGGCGGTCATTTTGCTGGAGAGGCCGGAGACTACGGCTGAAGATTCCAGGTTGATGGCAGTCTGCACGATGGCCGACCATACATCGCGAGCGGGCACCACCAGCAGGGAGATGTGTTTGCCGAAACTCTCTGCAACGGATACGGCGCGGGTGAATAGTTTTTGTTCGTAGTCGCTGAAGATTTGTTCGGTGGCAAGATCATAGGCCGCGGCGCCGAACTGGCTGACGCGAGCGGACATCACGACGATGTCCTGTTCCTTAGTGTCAATCCGTTCCAAGGCCCACTTCAAGTGGCTCAGGGTGTTGTAATCGCGGATGGTCACCAGCAAGTTTCCAGGACGTATTCCCAAACGGCCTCGGTCGACTGTGTCGCTCTGCAGCAACTGAAAGTGTTCCTGCATCTGCTGTTCTGCCAGGGCGTGCTTACGGCGGTTGACCTTTTCGGAAACTGTGAAGATCAGGAAAAACACGGCGGCAAATGAAACGCCGGCCACGGTTGCAATCGATTTGGTAAAAAGATTTACGATCGCGGTCGAGAACAGAACCAGAAAAACAGAAGCCAGGCCGAATGGAATCTCATGTCCCGCAATAGTGAAATTCGGAGGAACCTTCCAGCCGCGTTCTCCTTTGTACTTATGACGCAGAACCAGCATGGCCAGGCTGTTGAAAGTGAAGCTCCAGATGACGCCGAATGCGTAGGCCTCACCCAGTACATACACATTGCCCCGACTGGCGAGAATCGTGAACAACTGGAGAAAGACGACCAGATTCACAATGCGGTAAGTGGTTCCAAAACGTGGATGCGGCCTCCTGAACCAGTCGGTGAGCACTCCATCTTCCGAGACCCGGTTTAAGACGCCATTGGAGCCGATGATGGCGGTATTCACTGCTCCTGAAAGAATCAAGAATCCAACCACCACCACAAAGGCTCGGAACAGCAGCCGCAAAATCTGCGGGCCCCACAGGTTCATCGCGAGGCCGGCGATCAGGTTGTCTTTGTAAACGGGAATCCGCACCGAGTCGGGAATGATCATTACGAACAGCAACGCGGTCAGACCGGTGAATACGAAGCTGTAAATAGCGATGATGATGGCGGCACGTTTCAGGTTCTTCAGTTTGGGATGGGCTAGCTCGCGATTGACCTGGGCGAGGGATTCCTCGCCGCTCATGGCTAGCACCGAGTGCCCGAAGGCGATCAATATGCCAAACAGACCAAACATTCCGGCCAGGTTCTGGCCTTGGAAGGTGTGCTTCAGGAAGCCCAGCGCTTCTGGACTAAATTTCAAATTTGCCGGCACCGGCAGCGGAACTGGCTGGTAGCCGGTTTTCATCAAGGTGAGCGCCGACCAACCCAACAGCAGCACGACCATCACAGTCGTGATTTGCATCACGCGAAGCGCTTTTTCGCTGGATTCCTGGATGCCTTTGGTGTTTTGCCACCAGAAGTATCCCGTCACCAGGACTGCAAATACGACGGCGGTCCAACTTTCGTTGACGTGAGGTGTGCCGTCTTTGAACATGGCATGAACGGCACGCGGAACCCAACCGTGGGTGTCGGCAATCAACATGGTGTCGTTGATCAGGCCGGCGATGTACTGTCCTGCGGAGACGCCTGAGATTGGACCCGTCAGGATGTAGTCGAACATCAGAGCGGAGACGCTGATCTTGGCCAGCGTGCCGCCCAGCGCTTCCTTGACCACTCGGTAAACGCCGCCGCGGACAAACATGGAACAACTCTCCACGTACACTGCCCGCACACAGAAGGAGAACAGCATCACGCCCAGGATGAACCAGGGGGCAGACTTACCGACCGCTTGTTCGGCGATGCCAGCCGCGTAAAAGGCTGAGGAGCCAAGATCGTTCAGCACAATCGCGGCTGCGCGCCAATAGGAGATGAAGGTCAGCATCACCGAAGTCGCGACCACAATGCGGACGCGATTCGCGGTCGAACCGGCGGGTTGGAAAGGAGAGCCCATTCCCGAGGAGAAGTATTAGTGTCGCTGGATTCGTTCGCTCGTTAGAGTCCGATGTTCCCAACGGCCGTCGGGACACGCACGATGGTCGAATCGACTCCCGCGTACGAAGATCACAGATTCAGGACAATGATAGCGAATAATCCCATCCGGCACTAATGTTAGCCCAGACGCCGAATACGCAATTAGCGGAAAAAACCGATGTGGGCTATGTGGGAGTCAGAGAAGGAACCCGGTTTGTTATGCTTGCCATGTGCGGCAGATTCACAAGAATGCCTGGTTTCTGGTCTTGCTGTCGGCCGGTTTACAGATCGTAATTTTCCCCCTTCCCAATCAATACATGCTCTGCTGGGTGGCAATCGCGCCGCTGTTCATTGCGTTGCAGCGGGCGCGGGTACCGAATACCTTGCAAGTAAGCGAAGGGATCAAGCTTTATCCAGCCAGCCCGGGTCAAGCGTTTCTGCTCGCATACGTGTGTGGAATCTTGTGGTATGCGGGGACGTGTTATTGGATCTACAACACCATGCGTCAGTACGGCGGTGTGAGTGCACCCCTTGGCGTCGTCATCTTGATTCTCTTCAGCTTGTATCTGGCGCTTTACCACGGCGCATTCGGATTGCTGATCAGCCTGCTCACAGGAAGGACTTCGTTCAGCCGTCGCGCTCTTCTGCTGGGACCTGTGGTCTGGGTTGCAGTAGAACTGGCTCGGACGTGCATTACAGGATTCCCGTGGGACTTATTGGGAATTACGCAGGTAGATAACATTCCTCTTGCCCGTATCTCCACCGTCGCCGGGGTATACGGTGTTTCATTCGAGATCATGGTGGTCAATATAGCGGTGGCTGCTGCTTTTCTCGTTCGCCGTGAAAAGCGTAAACCGCTTTTGCTGGCTGCGCTTGGGGCGGCTCTGATTTTGCAATCCGGGAGGTGGGTTCCGGCCCCGCCGTTTCCTGCCGATCACCTCGCCCGTTTGGTGCAGGAAAATATTCCTGTGCTGGAGAATTCCGGGTGGACAAAGGAATACTTTGAAGGGACGTTGCGCGACTTGACTTGGATCAGTCTGCATCCGACCAGCCTAAGTGCGGCGGGTGCAAACTCTCAAAACGCTTTACATCCGGAGTTGATCGTGTGGCCGGAATCTCCGGCGCCGTTCTATACCAGTGATCCGGCGTTTCGTGAGGCCGTCAGCAACGTTGCGCGACAGGCGCAAACGTGGATGTTAGTCGGCAGCCTGGGTGTTCGCAACGCCCGTCAGACGCCGGAGCGAGTGACCGAGGTCTACAACTCCGCGGCGCTAGTCAGTCCCGCCGGCGAATGGGTTGGGCGTTACGACAAAGTGCATCTTGTTCCTTTCGGCGAGTATGTTCCTTTCAGACGCGTATTTGGCTTCGCTGGAGGACTGACCCAGCAAGTCGGCGATTTTTCCCGAGGCACATCGAGAGCGCCGCTGCAGGCTGGGAAAGACAAGATTGGAGTTTTCATTTGTTATGAATCCATTTTCCCCGACGAAGTCCGGCAGTTTGCCGCCAGCGGGGCGCAAGTATTCGTGAATATTTCAAACGATGGCTGGTATGGCGATAGTGGTGCTTATGCGCAACACTTGAAACAGGCTCGTATGCGCGCGATAGAAAACTCGCGATGGCTGTTGCGCGATACCAACACCGGAGTGACTGCTTCCATCGATCCCTATGGACGGGTTGTATCCACGGTGCCCCGCAAGTTGCGAGTTGTTCTGCAGGCTCCCTACGCTTTATCGGACGCCACGACGTTCTATACGCGTCATGGCGACTGGTTCGCCTACCTGTGTGCGATAATTTCCATAGGGGCGCTGCTCATGCGTCTACCATTCGGCACGAGGACGAAGCGATAGTTATGGTCGAAGAACTGGAACAGGAATACGCGGCTCTCAAGGACAAGGTCCACGACCTCCGGGAGTACCTTTGACACGTCCAAGCTGCGTCAACAGCTAGCCGAAATCGAAAAGAAGGCCACTGACCCGAATCTCTGGTCAAATCCTCAACAATCCCAAGTAGTGATGCGGGAGAAAAAGCGTCTGGAAAATGTGTTGGCTACGGACGCCGATCTCATCCGGCGCGGCGACGACATTTCCGCTTACTTTGAATTGGCCCGTGAAGGGGAGAACGTCGACGGTGAACTGCGTCGCGAAATCGACGCTTTGCGGCAGCTCGTAGATCGGCTGGAAACCGAAAGCCTGCTTTCCGGTGAAAATGATGCGCGGAACGCGATCGTGACTATCCATCCCGGGGCAGGAGGAACTGAATCGCAGGATTGGGCTGAGATGCTGCTCCGAATGTATTTGCGGTGGGCTGAGCGTCAGGGATTTCAGACTGTGCTTTACGATTACCAGCCCGGCGAAGAAGCTGGAATCAAATCCGCTACCTTCGCGGTGAATGGTGAATACGCGTTTGGATTGCTGACCAGTGAGATTGGGGTGCACCGGTTGGTACGCATTTCGCCATTCGATCAAGCCAAGCGCCGGCACACGTCCTTCGCCAGCGTTTACGTGTCGCCGGAAATTGACGACAGTATTGAGATCATCATCAAGCCGGAAGAGTTGCGTGTGGACACTTACCGTTCCAGCGGTAAGGGAGGACAACACGTAAATACGACTGACTCCGCCGTGCGCATCACCCACCTTCCAACCGGGCTTGTCGCCAGCTGCCAGAACGAACGCTCGCAGCACAAAAACCGGGAACGCGCTATGAGCATGTTGCGCTCCAAGCTGTACGAACACGAACTGGAAAAGAAACGCGCAGCCACCAAGAAGATCGAGGACTCCAAGCTGGATATTGATTTTGGCTCGCAGATTCGTTCGTACGTGCAGCAGCCTTACCGGATGATCAAAGATCACCGCACCAAGCTTGAAGTGGGGGATGTGGATCGCGTGATCGACGGCGACTTGCAGCCGTTCATAAGCGCCTATCTGCGCATGCGCCGAGGAGAGAAGCAGTAATGCTGGCGGGACGCTCTGAACTTGGGGAACCGAGACGTTCAAAGAACCTTTGTGGAAAAGATTTCGAGTCAGACAGAAAGATAGCCTTTGGTAGTATCGGAAGCTTGGCAGGAGAATTTTATCATTAGAGGTTTCGCAGAATGCCTCGCATGATCGATCTGATCCGTGCGTCGGCCGTGCCTTCCAACTTGATGCAGGCTGCGGCTCGCGGGGCTCTTGCCGTTCCGCCGGGAGAGATGATCGAAATACTGGTTTATCTGGCCACTCATAACAAAGTTTTTGGCCAGCAAGCACGGCTGACCCTGGCCGGCTGGGACGAAGTCTCGTCGCGAGCGGCTGCCTCGGATCCAAATACATCCAAGGAAGTGCTGGAATATTTCATTTCAGCAAAGAACCTGCGACCGGCGCTGCTTCCCGCGCTGCTGGAGAATCCTTCGCTAGCGGAAGGGACACTAGCTGATGGAGCGGGTTCAGCGTCCCGCGAAGTTGTAGAGACCATGCTGAAGAGTGGACGGATCAACCACTCTGAAAAGATATTGAGCTCACTCAGTTCGAACCCGAATTTAACTGGAATCGAAGCCTCAAACATAAAAAACAAGCTGGCGTCAGGTATGGTAGCGCCAGTGAGTTCGCAGGCGGAGGAAGACAGCGTGGAAGACGATGATGTGATGCCGGAAATAGCGGACGAGCCTGCCAGCCCGGAAGATGTGCTGGATGAAGCCCTCATGGCGTATTTTGCCGAGCACGAAAAAGAAATCACCGCCAACCAGGAAAAACCCTTCCGGCCCATCGGCAGCTTTCAAGAGAATATTGCGTCCGGCTCGGAGGAACCGTTAGCTGCGGATCCAGAAGCCCCGATGGCGGCCGCTCCTGCCCCCGCACCTGCTCCGCCGGTCGCTGCCGCTGCAACCACAGAGGCAGCCACGGGTGTCAAGAAGGCGGCGGTCGTAAAAAAGAGTCATGATGAGGCACGAGGCAGCGCGTTGCAAAAGATTTCAAAGCTGGACGTCAAAGGGCGCATTCAGTTGGCCATGAAGGGAACCAAGGAAGAGCGTTCTATCCTAGTCCGCGATGGGACGAAGGTGGTTGCTCTGGCGGTGCTGGATTCGCCCAAGATCACCGACAGCGAAGTGGAAAAGTTTGCCAGCCAGAGGAACGTGCTCGAATCCGTGCTCCGCGGCATTCCCCTGAAGCGCCGCTTCATGAAGCATTACGGCATTGTTCGCAACCTGGTGTTCAATCCCCGCACTCCGATCGATGTGTCGATCACGCTGATAAAAAATTTACTGGTGCAGGATCTCAAGAACCTCTCGGGCAATAAAGAAGTTTCTGAAACCGTCCGAAAATCGGCACTCAGACTGTTTAAGCAGAAGCTGGATACATCGAAAAGAGACTGAAGTCTTCATTGCCGCAATCGGATCCAATCACGGACTTATTGAAACGCTCTCGTACAATTGCGGTAGTAGGACTCTCCAATAGTCCGTTCCGGCCCAGCCACGGTGTCTCGGCGTACATGCAAAGCCATCGTTATCGCATCATCCCGGTGAATCCCCACATCGATGAGGCACTGGGCGAGAAGTCGTATCCATCGCTGCTCGATGTTCCAGAAAAGATCGATATCGTGAACATTTTTCGCCGTCCGGAGTACGTGGAGCAAATTGTCGATCAGGCGATCCAGCTCAAAGTTCCGGTAATCTGGATGCAGGAATCTGTCATCCACGAAAAGGCTGCAGAAAAGGCGCGCAACGCGGGAATATTCGTGATCATGGACCGATGTATCCTGAAGGAACATCGGGCGCGCATCGCCTAGGGCTGGCCAATCGCAACGAAACCATCCGTAAGTAAATTATGAATTGCGCTGCATGGCGCGGATCATAATCACGGTCGCGTCGTCATCGAGGCCGGCTCCATTGGCAAACGAACGCACGTCGGCGAGGATGCTCTCCTCGGATGCCGAGGGACCTAAGACATGTTCCTGGAGACGGGCTGTGCCGTATTCTTCGTCGGCGGGATTAACCGTCTCAGTAATGCCGTCACTGTAAAACACCAGGCGCGAGTTCTCGGGAAGATTCACTTTCACTTCAGAGAAGCTGCCAAATCCGAGTCCGAGCGGCATGCCGCGTTCGTTGTCGAGAGAACGCGCTCCGAGATCGTCCACCAGAATGGGCCGCAGGTGTCCGGCGTTGGCAAAGGTGAGAGTGCGGCTCACTGGATCAAGCACCGCGTAAACCATGGTGACAAACTTTCCGGAAGGGAAATCCTCAACCAGCAATCGATTTAGATGGGTCAGCACCTCGCCGGGACTGCAGCGGGCTTCAGCCAGGGAGCGCAGCATGCCACGGGTTGAGGACATCAGCAGCGCGGCGGCCGTGCCTTTCCCGGAAACGTCGGCCAGCACTAGTCCCCAGCGGCCATCGTCTAGGGCGATGAAGTCGTACCAGTCTCCGCCAACCGCGCCCGCGGAAATGCTCAGCCCTGACACCGCGAAGCCGGGAATGTATGGAGAACTCTTGGGCAGAAGCGCCTGTTGAATAATGCGCGCTTCTTGAGCGTCCCGCGTCATGGTTTCGCGTTGCGACCGTTCGTGCTTAAACACTTGTGCGTTATGCACCGCTACTGCCATGTGGCTGCAAAGGGCCTGTAGAAGTCTGAGTTGCTCGGCAGGAAAAGCGTCGAGCTCGTGATGCGAAGCGGTAAACACTCCGACTAAGCGTCCCTGGAAATTCAGGGGGATCGCCACTTCAGAGAGAGTGGCG
>MNGW01000133.1:13513-46524 GCA_001918935.1 Acidobacteriales bacterium 13_1_40CM_3_55_5
GTTGGCCTCGTCGTGCAGATAGAGGTTAGCTTCGACGCAACCGAACGATCTGGCCACGTCGTTCACAATCTGGTCGATGAGTTGATCCAAGTCTAGGATTGACGTGATTTTCTGCGCCGCTTTTTGCAGCTTAAGCAAGTCCTCAACCTGCTCAATATGAAGCGGGCGAGCCACAGCGTGATCCAGTGGGGCTATGCGCGTACTAGTCGCCATAAGCTTAGCCTTCGGGGGATTCTACTAGTATGAGATGCCCAGCTGTATGTCTAAGATTCTGTTTTAGAATCCGGCTGCTTGGCGCTTGAAGAGCGGGAACGGCGGCTTTTGATTTCCTCCAGACGCTGGCGAAGCTGTTTTTCCGCGCCTTCATTGGTGGGTTCGTAGTAGACGCGATTTCGTAGATTGTCTGGCAGGCACTGCATGTCCGCAACTTTTCCCTGCACGTCGTGGGCATACTGATAGCCTTGGCCGTATCCCAGGCCTTTCATTAATCCAGTTGGAGCATTGCGTAGATGAAGTGGGACGGGTTCTGCGGCGGTGCGTTCTACATCTTGCTGCACGGCGCCATAGGCCATGTACAGAGCGTTGGACTTAGGCGCGAGCGCCAGATAGACCACGGCTTGGGCGAGCGCCAGGTTACCTTCTGGCATGCCAATAAAATCCACGGCATCCCGAGCCGCCATGCAAAGCGAGAGCGCGTTGGGATCGGCAAGGCCGACGTCTTCCGCGGCCATGCGCACTACTCGACGCGCGACATACAGCGGGTCTTCACCGGCCTCCAGCATGCGTCCGAGCCAGTACAGCGCGGCGTCAGGATCGCTGTTACGCACGGACTTATGCAGGGCTGAGATGAGGTTGTAATGCTCTTCGCCAGCTTTGTCATACAGCAAGATCCGTTTCTGTACGGCATCCTGAACCATTTCATCTGTGATCTCGACACCGAATTCCTTGCCCGAACGTCCGCGGGCCAACGTGGCGGCGACCTCCAGGACGTTGTAGGCGCTTCGGGCATCGCCACTGGAGTAGGAAGCAATCTTTTGGAGTACTTCTTGGGATGCTTTCAGCTTCATCGTCCCTAAGCCGCGTTCTTCATCGGCTAAAGCGCGCTTGAGCAGGAGGACGACTTGGTCCTCCGTCAACGGCTTGAGTACGTAGACCCGCGTCCGGGAAAGCAGAGCCGAAATGATTTCGAAGGAAGGGTTCTCGGTCGTCGCGCCAATTAGACGGATGTTGCCTTTTTCCACGTGAGGGAGAAATGCGTCCTGTTGGGCCTTATTGAAGCGATGGATTTCGTCAATAAAGACGATGGTGCGCGTTCCATATTGCCGTCCTCGTTCAGCCTCCGCCATTACTTGTTTGATTTCTTTGATGCCGACGAGCACTGCTGAAAACTCGATGAACTCTGCCTTGGTCATATGCGCGATGATTTGCGCCAGCGTAGTTTTTCCGGTGCCAGGAGGTCCCCAGAAGATGAGCGAGCCGGTATCGTCGCGCTCGATTTGGGTGCGCAGGGGCTTGCCCGGGGCGACCAGGTGTTCCTGGCCGACAAATTCATCCAGCGTGCGAGGACGCATACGGTCGGCCAGTGGACGAGTTGTATCACCGGGTTTGTCTGCCGGCGGGATGGATTGGAAAAGACTCATGGGGAATTGTCGATTGTCGATTTACGAAGGGTCAGACATTGGTGGTCGGCATTCGACGATCGGAAATCGAAAATCGAAAATTTAAAATTTAAAATTTAAAATCATCCTCTCTTTCTTGCCGCCTCATACAGCACAATGCTGGCTGCTACACCAGCATTCACCGACTCCACGCGCGGGGAGTGAGGAATGACTACCAACTCGTCCATCTGCGAAACCAGGTCCCGCGGCAATCCCGCACCTTCGCTGCCTATAAAGATGACGAGGGGGCCGTCGAGCTTTGCCTGATTTAGTGGAACTCCTTTGTGGGACGAAGTACCGATCAGGCGCAGACCGTCCTCCCGAAAACGTGCCACGGCGTGGTTGAGCTTGGTTCGTGCCAGCGGCAGGCGAAAGACCGACCCGGCCGAGGCGCGAACCACTTTCGGATTGAAGGGGCTGACTGTCCCTTCACCCAGGACGACCCCAGCCGCATCGAAAGCATCCGCTGAACGTAGTATTGTCCCCAGATTTCCAGGGTCCTGAACTCCCGCGATTGCCAGCAAAGGGCCGGATTTCGCCTTGGCCAAGACATCATCCAGCGAAAATTCCTTCCAGCGAACCAGCGCCGCCACTCCTTGTGGCGATTCGCTCGGCACAGCAGTTGCGAACAGCTTATCCGGTAGGAGCAGGGTTTCCACATGCTCGCCGATTTGTGGCAAAAGGCGCTCAGCCTTATTTTCTGCGGATTGGCTGAAGAAGACGGCGCGAAAACGCAGGCCGCTGCGGATCGCTTCTTCGAGGATTCGAGTGCCTTCGACCGCGCAATAGCCATCGGACGTAGGTTCGCCACGCGCGAAGGCCTTGCGCAGCTCCTTGACTAGGGCATTGTGTCGTCCCTCGATACGCCGCAGACGGCCCTGATGGCTAGCAGTGTTGGTAGTCTTCACTTCGCGAGGTCCCGGCGAAAATCATACTCGCGTTTGGATGGTGGTGCAGAAGGCCGCAAAGGTTTCTAAACTGCAATCTCGGTTTGCGGCGCTTCCTCGTGGTATGTTAGCGTTCGCGGTTTCGAGACGTTCTATCAGAGGGAAGTGGTGTGCGCGCGGAAATTGTCAAGATTAATAGTCAGAAGCCGGAGTCATCGCTCATCCAGTATGCCGCCGACCAGATCCGAGCCGGCCAGGTATTGGGCATGCCCACGGACACTTTTTACGGGCTAGCCGCCGATCCGTTCAATTTGCGCGCGGTGGACCGGGTCTATGAGATCAAATCGCGGGCGCGGCACAAACCGCTGTCGTTGCTGATTGCCAGCACGGATGACGCCGAGGAGTTGGCCCAACCCCTACCGGACGAATTCTATGCGCTGGCGCGCCGTTTTTGGCCGGGTCCCTTGACCATCATTGTCCGAGCTTCTTCGCGGCTTCCGCTGAAAGTAACCGCCAACACCGGCAACGTTGCGCTGCGGGTTCCGAACTCCAAGATTCCTTTGGCGGTGGTGCAGGCGGCGAGAATTCCCATCACCGCGACCTCCGCGAATCTGAGTGGCGCGGCGGAATGCACGACGGCGGAAGCGGTGCGCGACCAACTACAAGAACGCATTTCGATCATTGTGGATGGCGGCACTTCACCGCGCGAAGTGGCGTCTACCATCGTGGACCTGACCGATGAGGAAGCACGCTGGCGCATCATGCGGGAAGGTGCGATTCCTGCCCCGGAGATTTCTGAGTTCTTCGCGCAAGGATGATGGAATCCGCGCCCAACCGGCGTTTCCTTGGATACAAGTGGTTGCGGCTGCTGGCCCTGGCAGTTGCAGTCATGCTTATTTATCTGGCCTCGATTTGCCTCCACATACTTCAACAGGGCTCACAACAGGAAATTCATCCCGCGGATGCGATCGTAGTCTTTGGCGCTGCTGAGTATGCAGGTCGCCCGTCCCCTGTATACCGGGCCCGGCTGGATCACGCTTTCGAACTTTTCAAGCGCGGCATCGCTCCGGTAGTCATCACCACCGGAGGGGCGGGTGAGGATCTCCACTTCACTGAAGGCGGCGTGGGGCACGACTACCTGATGCGTCGTGGGATCGCTGAGCCGAACCTGATCGCCGAAACCCAAGGATCGGACACGGCGCAGTCCGCCGAACGGGTGGGAGTGATCATGCGCGCGAATCACATGCATAGTTGCATTGCGGTCAGCGACGAATATCACGTGTTCCGTATTCGCAAACTGTTGGAGCGGCAAGGAGTGAAAGTGTGTGTCGCGCCCCGTCCCGATTCCCGCCCACGTTCAGTTTGGCAGCGAGGGCTGGCAGTGCTGAGAGAAGCAGTGAGTTATATGGCGTGGCAGCTGCATATTCCAGGCTAGAGTTTCTGGTTTCTAGTTTCCTGTTTCTAGAAACCGGAAACTCAAACTTCGCTACCATCGCATCCGCTTCCTTAATTCCGTGACGTGGGCCACGTGATGCTGGCCGTGCCAGGAATAGAGTGCCAGGTTTTTTTCCAGCGGCACGACGCCAAGTTCTGGATGGCGGAAGCTTCTTTTCCAGTCTTCTGGCTTCAGAGAGCGCAATAAACGAACCCATCGTGTATGCAGTGATTCCAACAATGCCAGCGACACCTCCAGCGGGGTGGCCCGTGTGTCCGGCAGTTCCGCCCAGCGATCTTCCATATAAGGCTTGATGGTCGGCTGGTCTTCGGTAAGGGCAAGCTTGAAACGGACGTAGGCATTCAAATGGCTGTCGGGCAGGTGATGGACGACCTGCCGCACCGTCCAACCTCCATCGCGATAAGGTGTTTCGATCTGCTGTGGCGAGAGGCCGTTGATCGCGGCTCGCAGAGCTGCCGGCGTCTGCTCGATTTCGCTGATAAATTTCTCTCGCTGTTTTTCATCCGGCGGACCACTGAACGCGAACTTGCCGATGGGATAACGGGGGTCGCTCATTGTAGCCTCCATGGATAATTACAGCACATCAAGATGAACGAATGACTTGAAAGCTGCTGAAAATATGATTGTAGGGCTGGTGTTCCGATGGCTCTTGCGGACGCAATTATAGAGTACGGGCAGGGGGGCGGGTTAAAGGCTTCAACCACAAAGGACACGAAGGTACACGAATGAGATTCTGAGCGACTAAGATTCCTTCGGGTACCTTCGTGTCCTTTGTGGCAAGTGGTTTGAGGTCGCTTAACAGCGGGGGAATAACTATCTAACCAACGCGAAAATGCGAACCGGGCCACCTGAGCCGCCTTCCAGCTTCATGGGAGCGACCACAACAATGCCTCCGTTGACAGGAGCCTGCTCCAGATTCGCGACGTTTTCGAGGTGATAAAGACTGTGCGCGAGCGTGTACTGGTGCACGGCGAAATCTTTCGACGGACCGTAGTCGATACTGAGCGTGTCAATGCCCAGCCCCAGGACGTTGCGAGCTTCAACCAGAAATTTGGCCGCGTCCTCGGAATAACCGGGGAAATGCATGACGCCTTTGGCGTCGGCGTTGCGATAATTTTTTGCTGAATCCCATCGTGAATCCCATCCCGTGCGGGTGATGACCACGGCTCCAGGCGGAATATGGCCGTTTCCCTGTTCCCAGCGGGCGATGTCTTCGACCGAAATCTGATAATCGGGATTCTTCTTTACCTTTGCAGTAACGTCCAGCACCGCGAGAGGGGCAATTAGCCGCTCTGGAGGAATCTGGTCCACGGTCCAGGTTCCCTTGGCGAAGTGCGCCGGGGCATCGATGTGAGTGCCAAAATGTTCCGGCAAACAGATGTTGCGCAAGAAATATTTATCCTTTTCGATGGTGGCGACCGTGGTTACCTGGTAAGCGGATTTTTGTGCTACATCGAAGGTGGGAACCTTTGCGTTCACCGAGTGGGTCAGATCCACAATGGCACGAAAGCCCCCGGGCTGCGCTGCGTCCGTATGCCGCTGCGCGAACAGGAACAACGCTAATGCCAATACATAACCGATAACAAAAGTTTTGATCTTCATCAGTCTTCTAAGTAGATGCCAGTGTACCTTCCAGAGCTGCTCCTTTTATTCTGCTTTGCGAGGGGAGTTACCTCCAAGGAACTACAGGACATGCCCTTTGGAAATGGGAAAAAGAAACCGGAGCAAACGTTGGCGCAATAGAAAAGTTCGCGGATGACCTAGGTGGTGCGGAGAATGAATCCCGTTTATGCGCTCGCAATCACGAAAGCCAAAACCGCGGATAAGAGAGTGCTCAGAAAATTGACAGAATCGTTATTGAGAACCCCACGGCGTTGCAGCGATGCGCCCAAGTAGCTGTCAGCGAACATGCCGAGAACCGCCGCCACCGCCGAAATGCCCAACCACTTCCAAGGCAATAGGCCTCCGAGAACACAGACCAGGCTAACGAGCGTAGCGGCTGCAATACCGGCCAGATTCCCCTGCAGGCTTACGGCGCCGTCGATGCCGGCCGGAACTTGTTCCCAAGTTGTTATTAGACGAGCCTGATCGTTGCTGGCTTGTCCTACTTCGCTGGAAACCGTATCGGCGGCAGCCTCGGAAAGCGACGCAGCCGCAGCCAACAGAAAGATCGCGTTATTGCCGAGAAGCGCGTACAGACCAACGCAGCCGACGGTTACGCCCAGATTTGCCAAAACTTGGGATGCGCTCCTGCCGTCTGGTTTTTCAGCAATCCGCAGTTGCAGTTTTCGCGAAGAACCGAAGCGGGTCGTAACCCACGCCAAAATAAAGACAGATAGCAGAGCGGCGATGGCGCCAGGACCCGCATATAGGTAGAGCAAGAGACAGACGAGAGCTCCGGCCAACGCACCGGAGCGGCTGACGCCGCGGATGCAGCGGGCGACCGCGGTGAAGGCGATGGTGACTACAAGCGCTGGCCAAATTCGCGACGTCCCGGCCATAACTGCGCAAACGTCAGTGGGCTTTGTTATGTCCAACATTTTCAATCAATTGGGAGCAGCCGCTTCTCCCGGGCCCCTTGTCAGCACTAGTTATAGGTGTATGCGACGGCACGGCACTACTTCTGGTGCTTTGACTTTGGATTACCCCGATGATCTTCGTGCATCAAATGTCCGGTAGTAGTCTAAACTCACTAGCTTGGCACGGCTCTGGCGCTGTTACCAGTTTGCGGGGTGAAGTATGGCAGCTTCGGTTTGGTCTGGGTACCTTACCTTTGGTTTGATTTCCATGCCGGTGCGTCTGTTCTCAGGCGCTCGCAGTTCAAGCATCTCCTTCCACATGCTGCACCGCGATGATTTGCAGCGGATTAAGCAGCAACTTTACTGTCCTGCGGAGAATCGAGTAGTCGAACGGAGCGAGATTGTGAAGGGCTACGAGTATCGGAAGGACGAATACGTAGTCGTGGAACCGGAAGAGATCAAGAAGATCGAACCCAAGACGGCGAAGACGATGGAGATTCTGGAATTCGTGAAGTCGAGCGACGTGGATCCCGTGTTCTTCGAATCGTCTTATTACATGGTTCCCGAAGAAGCTGGACGGCGGCCATACGCACTGCTGACCACGGCTCTGGAAAAAAGTGAATACGTTGCCATTGCCAAACTCACCATGCACAATCGCGAATACACAGTTTTTCTGCGGCCGCATGAAGGTGGACTCATGCTGCACACCATGTACTACGCCGAGGAGGTCCGCAAGGTTGAAGGGTTTGGCGCGCCGGATGTCGAACTCAAAGACGCCGAAGTAAAGGTGGCGCATCAGTTGATTGAGGCGCTGGCTGCGGGCTGGGATCCTGACAAATATCACGATACTTTTCAGGAGAATTTGAAGAAGCTTATCGAGACCAAGCTGGAAGGCGGCACCATCGCCGAAGTGGAAAAGCCCAAGAAACTTGCTCCGGTGGTCGACCTGATGGCTGCATTAAAACAGAGCTTGGCCGACATGGAAGGGAAGAAGAAGCCGGCAGCGACTACGGGGGTGGCGGCTTCGGGGAAAAAATCTCGGGCGCGGGGATGAGAGGCAGCACTCAGCACTCAGCAATCCGCATTCAGCAATCAGCATTCAGTAACCGTCGGCCTCAATATACGATGCGATCGTTCCAAACCCCTCTCTAGCGGATCCTGCAACTTAATGCGCCTGTCACCGCATCCAGTCTCTTAACAGATCCTCGGAATATGTGTCGGACTGCAGGCGTGTCTCTGGCGCATATCTTCGCCAGCCGTTAGAATGAAAAATTCCTTTGAGAACTATGTGATCAGAGCGATTTCACAGGTAGAGGTGTTAATGAGTCAGTTGCTAGTGGGCCGTTTAGGGGGGCTTCTCCTTCTCGCTCTGATTTGTACCAGTTGCGGCGATACCTTCCGGCCTGTGGCTACGCCTATCTCGCCGCCGCCGCCCGATCCGTCCAGCTTTCACTACGCTTTGGTGATCAGCAGTAACGGTCCTTCGAATCCTGGATCGAGTACCAGGATTGACGTTTCCGGAGATACGAATGTGGGTGTCGCCAGACTCGGGCTCGGGCCGGTGCATGCAGCCCTGCTTCCGAATGCTGGGCGAGTTTACGTGGCCAACAGCCTGGAGAATTCGATCTCTTCCTATTCACCTACAGACGTCACATCGGTGACCACGGTGAGTTTGCCGGCTTCCGCCGTTCCTGTGTTTGTGCATACCACGCAGAATGACACGGTGTATGTCGCCAACGGCGACGTCATTCCTGGTAACACAGGCACCGTATCGGCGATTTCGACCGCCAGCAACGTAATTGCGAGCACGATTTCAGTGGGCACCAATCCGGTGGGTTTAGCCGAAACCCCAGATACAAAAAAACTTTACGTTGTGAACCAGGGCAGCGATTCCGTGACCAGCATCAATACGATCGACAAAACCGTGAATGCCACCCTTTCCACGGGAACATCGCCGGTCTGGGCGGTGGCAGGTTCCGACAGCGCCAGAGTGTATGTACTGAACCAGGGAAGCGGAACAGTGTCGTCCATCGATACGTCATCGGAGGCATTCAGCAATGTATCGGTAGGGGCGGGCGGGAATTTCATGCTGTATGACAAGGGGCGGAATCGATTGTATCCGACATTATTGGCGACGATCGATTTGACGGCTGGAACAAGTCCGGCTTGCCCCGTGGTGTGCTCGCCAGTGTCAGTCGCGGTGTTGCCCGATGGCAGCCGGGCTTACGTGGTCAGCTATGTGTCGGGCAGCAACCCGCTCAGTTCACAAGTGACAGTGATTGATACGCAGTCTTACACGGTGAGAAAAGTAATTCCCTTGAGTTCCGTGAATATCGATCTGGTCAACCCAACCGGCTGCGCCACCTCCCGCTTTCGATTGTTTACGGCAGCGGCTAGTGACGGTTCGAGAGTCTACATCTCCAATTGCGATGCGGGCGGCACGAAGATAATTCTCACGGCGACGGACACTTTGGTTCCCGATCTAACCGGTAACCCTTTGCTCATCTCCGCGCCCGTCAGCTCCTTCACGCCCAGTGCCGCAGGGCAGCAGCCGCCGCCGCAGAATCCGGTGTTCATTCTGCCGGGGCCTTGATTTTCTATTTTTTATCGAAGGGGATGACTAGTGGGATCCCTCCGTCAACAGCAGAATATCGCCTAATGTTTTGCGGCCGCTGCGAGCTCTCCCTGGCGGCGCCGGTTGTAGCGCAGGGCGATGTTCATGAAGACGTTTCCGCTGGCGGTTTCGAAGCAGATCACCAGAGCCTCAGTGTCTTCGCTGCTTTTAGATCCGTGCTCTGAAGTGTGTAGCACAGGAGGATGTACGCGGAAATGGAAGCCCTGATCGTTGAGTGCGGTGATCGCGTTTCCGGTTACCTGGTTCGCCAATTCGCAAACCGTTTCTCGCACTAGATCGTCCGACTCGGGCAGTTCGCTGGCGGCGAAGCGGCTGGCTACACGCACCGCTGTAGCTGGGTCGAGATCAAAAATGATGCGCCCTTCGATGTCACCGGTCACCGAAATGAGCGCGGCAACTCCCTTGCGGCGATAGGCCTCTTCATCCATGCTGAGGTTTCCAATCGACGTTGGAGACTGCAGTCCTTGCGCAAGCACCGCATCGGCGGCGTTAATGAAGGGCTGAATTAGCTCCATTTTCATTTTCAGGCTCCTGCGCCGGCGGCCACGGTTCCATCTTCGCCCAAAACATACTTGATGACCTCGTACAGAACTTCCGGTTTCACTGGCTTCTGGACAAAGTGGCGGGCGCCGCGCTGAAGTGCGGCCACGATGTTTTCCTGATAGCCGACGGAAGACACCATCACAATGCGAGCTTCGGGATGTTGGCGCACGATTTTTTCCGCGGCCTCGATCCCTTCCATCTGCGGCATGGTGATGTCCATCAGCACAATATCGGGATGGGTGCGCTCGTATTCGGTTATGGCGGTCATGCCATCGCCTGCTTCTCCGGCAAGTTGACCGCCGAAGGTTTCGATCATGCGGGCGAGATTCTTGCGGGCGAAGACGGAATCGTCGACTACGAGGTAGCGGACGGGTTGGCCGTCTTTGCTGCGTTTAACGGGTGAAAACTGCTCCATATACTCCTCCTACTGATTTGAATCAAAATCTTCGGTTTATTTCGTCCCTCCGGGACTCGTTCTCTCTACTCCATACCCAGGGCTTACGCCCTGGGCTAAACTCTTCCGCCCCTTCGGGGCTTGATTCGACTAACTCCCCTGGCTCAGGAAATCAAATTAGATTCGTCCTGCTCCTGCCGCTTTGTCGCCGGTCCCGGGTTCCGATATGCCGCCATTTTTTCGATCAACGGTGCACTGTGCTTGCAAGGTGTTGGCGAGCACCTCCAACCCAACGACGCGCACAGCGTAGCCACGATCAATGGCAGCTTTAGGCATGCCAAAAACTACGCAGGAATCTTCGCTCTGCGCAATGGTCATTCCGCCTGCGGCCTTGACCTCACCCATGCCTTGGGCTCCGTCGTCTCCCATGCCAGTCATCAGGACGGCCAGGCTTCTGGAGCCAAATTCCTCGGCCACACTTCGGAACAGAACGTCCACCGACGGACGGTGTCCGTTCACCCGTGGATCGTCGCTCAGCACTGCGACATCCCCAAGGGGCAAACGCTTGACCTTGAGATGTCGGCTCCCGGGGCAGATCAGAGCTCGTCCGGCCAGCAACCGATCGCCGGATTGTGCCTCCTTGATTCCAATGGCGCAGATTTCGTCCAGTCGCCGGGCAAACATTTCGGTGAATCCCTCAGGCATATGTTGCACCACTAAAATGCTTCCGGGAAAATCACCAGGTAACTGAGAGAGTACATATTGCAGCGCGTGAGGGCCGCCGGTAGAAACCCCGATGGCGACAACTCGCGAAACCAGCTTGCTCGCGTCGGGCAGGACTTTTTGCGCTCGCGTCAGGGTTTCCGGTACTGGCCTCATTTTCACTCCGCGACTCTGAGCCGCGGCCTTGATCTTGGTAATCAACTCCTGCGCAATTTGTGGCATGCGTGCCGAGACATCGTTGGGCTTGGCAACAAAATCGAAAGCGCCCATCGACAGCGCTTGCAGGGTAACGGAGGCGCCTTCGGTACTGTGTGAACTCACCACTATGACCGGGATTCGGTGCCGCCGCATGATTTCCTTGAGCATCTCCAAGCCACCCATGCCGGGCATATCCAGATCGAGGGTGACAACCTGGGGTTTCAGATCTTCAATTTTTTTCAGCCCGAAATTGCCATCCATGGCGGTGCCGACGACTTGGATAGAACTGTCCGTCGCCAGGATCTGCGGAATCAGTTTGCGCATCAGCGCGGAATCGTCTACGACCAAAACTCTCACTGGAGGCGTCATGGTTGTGCCTCCACGACGGGTCGGTGGGTTTGCGAGCGGTCTGCATGTGAGAGCAGGATGCCGGAAGCTACAGCACCAATTTGACCGGGACGAGAGTTCGCATAGCGCTCGACAATGGCAGGAAGATTCAAGATCAGCACCACCCGGCCATCGCCCAAAATGGATGCGCCACTGACTAAATCCGTCGAGACGGTCTGGTCATCCAGGGCTTTGATCACTAATTCTTCTTCGCCCTCGAGCGCTTCGACGATCAGTCCCAGTTTGCTTTCACTAACCGTTATCACAAGCACGAAAATTTTCCCCGCCGCTTGTGCAGGTTGGGCTGAGGGACGGCCCAGCCGGACCAGCGGCAGCACCTGGTTGCGAAGTTGTAGAACTTCGTAGTTGTCCACCTGGTGTAAGTCAGATTCTTTGGCCCGCGCAATTTCCGCCACGGCGTTGAGCGGGATCGCATACAGCCGCCCCTCCACCCGGAATAGCAAGGCTTTGATGATGGCCAAAGTCAGGGGCAACTTTAGGCGAAAGGTTGTGCCCTGGCCAGGATGAGTTTCAATTTCTACGGTTCCTTTCAAGCGATGGAGAACGCTCTGCACGACGTCAAGGCCTACGCCACGTCCCGCGAGCTCGGTGATTTCGTCGGCTGTGCTGAATCCGGGGCGGAAAACCAGCGCAATAATATTTGCTTCACTCAGCCGCTCGGCTTCATCCACGCTGACAATCTTTTTTTCCAACGCCTTGGATTTAACCTTTTGGGAATCGATTCCACTGCCGTCATCTTTGATCTCGACGATAACCTGATTGCCTTGGTGATAAGCATCCAGCCGAATGGTTCCGCGCGTTGGTTTTCCCAGACGGGCACGCTCTGCCGCGTTTTCAATGCCGTGACCGACCGCGTTGCGCACGAGATGAGTGAGCGGCTCGGCGATGGCGTCCAGCAGGCTTTTATCAAGATCGGTGTCTTGACCGCTTATGATCAGGTCAACCTCCTTGCCGCCTTGCTTCGCGACATCGCGGACCATTCGCGGAAAGCGGCGGAACAGTTGCTCTACCGGGACCATTCGAATCTTCATTACCGAACGCTGCAGGTCATTCAATACGCGTGATTGAAAGGCCATGGCGTCGGCTACCCTGCCACGCATGGATTCCTTCGGCGAATGCTTGGTCAATTCCTGGAATGCTTGTTGCAGCATCGACTTCCCGATAATCAATTCTCCAACCAGATTCAGGACGTTATCGATGCGCTCGGCGTCAACGCGCAAAATGTTTTCTGCCACCGCCCCAAGGTGCAGATTTTCCCGACTCTCATACTCTTCTGCTGCGGACGTGAAGGTGTTTTTGGGGATGGGCTCACTGGAGATTCCATTGGGTTCTTTGGGCTTGTTCTCTGATGCCGCGCTTTTCTTTGATACTTTTCCTTTGATTGGCTCCACACCGGCTCGCGCGATCACCGTCGGAATACGGCACTTCGCCGTAACTTTTTCCATCGACAGGGGGCTGGCGAGTAGTAACTCCAATCGGTCAGTGTTCGCAGGCGAGTCGGTCTCAGGCCGTACGGCGACCACCTGACCCACTGCGCCGACGGCGTTCAGCAGAAGTTGTCGAGCAGCGATCGGCATGGCACAACGTGGGTCAATTTCCGCCTTGATGTGATAGACGCGTTTGCCTTGCTTCAATGCATTCTGAATTTCAAGCTTTTCATACTCGGTCCACTCGGCCTTCGCGGCTGAGGTTTTCGCGGCCTTCTTCTTTCCGCCCTTTTCGCTGGATGACGCTTTACCGAGTTGTTGGATCATCTTCCGCAGCGGTTCTGCTGACGGAAGCTTTGCCCGGCGGCGGTAAGCATTCAGCATGGACCCAAATATGTCCGCAGCAGTGAAGGCAACCTCCGCCAAGCCGGTGTGGGACGAAGCGGTTTCTACAGCCAGTGCGTCCTCGAGCTCGTGTGCAGACTCGCTCAATTCGCGATAACCACAGGCGGCGGCGTCCCCTTTCAGGGTATGAACGGTGCGGCGGATGCTGCGCACGATTTCCGCATCGCCTGGATGCTTTTCCAGTTTCAGCGCTTCCTCATTCAGCGACTGCAAGAGTTCCTGCGCGGTTTCAAAAAACAACTCGCGCAATTCAGCTCCGCGTTCGTCAGAGAACTGAGTCACAGAGTCACCTCGACGCGCTGATAAGCGGTTCCACTGTTGCGGTGAACCATGGTGAACTGATCGGTCAGGCCCAGAAGGCTCTCGGCGTGTCCAACGAACAGATGGCCTTCGGGATTCAAGCAGCGTCCGAACTTTTCGATCAGGCGTTTTTGTTCGGCTTCGTCGAAGTACATCATCACATTGCGGCAGAAAATGATGTCGTTGCGCTGCGGCAGGTATTCCGTTTTCAGGTTGTGAAAGTCGAAATGGACCAACTCCTTCAACGCCTTCTTAACCACGTATCGCTCGCCCACTTTGTCGAAATAACGCAGGCGATAGCTGTAGTCCACTGCAGACATCTGGGTCTCGTTGTACGCACCTTCTTGCGCGGCCCGCAGCACTGAATAACTAATATCGCTGGCCAGAATTTCAACTTTCCAGGGAGAAGGAACCAGCGGCTTCGGCAAGGGCATATCCACCGGAAAAGAATTGCGAAGATAGTGATAGGACAAGGCATCGACCACCAGCATTGCAATCGTGTAAGGCTCCTGTCCGGTCGAGCAACCCGCGCTCCAGATGCGGACAGAGTAATCGCGGCGCTCCTGTTTACGGCGAAGCAGATGATCCAGAATGTATTTGTGAAATAGCTCGAGTTGGGCTTTATTGCGGAAAAAGCTGGTTTCGTTGACCGTAAGATTTTCTAGCAGACGGGCCAGTTCCTGTTTACCTTCGTGACTGATCAGCAGCCGATAGTAGCTGTAGAAAGAATCGAGCTGGCATTCCTTCAATCGTCGTTGCAGACGGTCCTGCAGAAAGTGAGTGCGACGGTCGTCGAAATGCATGCCGCATTCCTGATAGATAAGTGCCTGCAAGAGCTTCAGTTCGGCTTCGGTGAGTTGGACCGTCGCGCCCGATATGCCCAGTGTGCTCATTCGTTCTCTTCTTCCCTTGCCAACTCGAAACGCTATTTCGCTGCCGCGCCGCGAGCATTGGTCGCAGGCTGCCGCTCTTCGACATCCGCAAGCGCCTGGTTCGGCCCGCTGTATTCGAGCAGCTTAGCCATGTCCAACAGCACAATCAGGCGTCCCTTGTACTTGCCAAGTCCGGTAACGCAATTTAATCGGCCTTCCCTGAATACTTGAGGAGCAGGCTCGACATCGCCTTCGGGAATCTTGAGCACTTCAGAAGCAGAATCCACAATCAGCCCGGAAAGACGCCCCTTATGTTCGACCACCAGAATGCGATGCCGCCTGGCCCGCGCGACTTTTTTCTGCCCGAAACGTTTGCGCAAATCGATGACCGAGACAATCTTGCCGCGCAGGTTGATGACGCCCTCGATGTAATCCGGCGCGTCCGGCACGGCCGTGATCTCCGGCACGCGCACGATTTCATGCAAAGAGGTGATGGGCACGCCGTAAGTCTCGTGTCCCAGCTGAAACCCGACAATGTGCAGTTCGCGATTCATGTGGATGATGATCAGCCGCGAACGCCAGCGGCTGCCTGCCGGGCATTGCCCTTAGTGCCTGTTTTGTCCTCGCGGCGTCCCATTATCCGTTCAATTTGTTCGAGCGCGAATCGATCCATGGAGTCCAGCAGTCCGCGCGACATCTTGGACATCTGCTCGGCTGAGGCCGCCAATTCCGTGGAACCGGAAGTTGTCTGCTGCACCAGTTCGCGCATGCGCTCCATGGCCTTGACCACGGCGTGTGCGCCTGATGCCTGTTCTTCTACGGCGGAGTTGATCTCGTGAGTAATTTCATTCAGCCGGGTGGTAGCTCTAGCGATTTGCGAAGAGCCATGGGACTGCTCATTGGTGGCAGCGCCGATTTCCTGCGCGAACTTATAAACTTCGGTGACCACGTTAGAGATCTTGCGCAGAGCCGCATTCAATTCCTGGCCCAGACCCAATCCATCGTTGACGATGCCCGTGCTTCGATCCATGTTTTCTACCGCTTTGCGGGCTTCTTTTTGAATACTTTGAATCAGCTCGGAGATTTCTTTGGTGGACTGCGCCGATTTTTCCGCTAGTTTCCTGACCTCGTCGGCGACCACGGCAAAGCCCAAACCGTGCTCTCCGGCACGCGCCGCTTCGATGGCGGCGTTCAGGGCCAATAAGTTGGTCTGTTCGGCGAGATCGTCAATTACCTCGATGATCTTGCCGATATCATCCGCACGCTGACCGAGGGCATCGATTATTTCGCCGGAAGAGCGAATCGTGACGTTGATACGGTTCAACCCATCCGTAGCCTTTTCCATGGTGGTAATGCCGCTGTGCACCTCTTCTCTCGAACGATTGGAGATATCCAGCAGCACTTTGGCGGTATCCGCGACTCGTTGAATAGAAGCCACCATTTGATCGATTGACGCAGAGGTTTCGCTGACACTCGAAGCCTGCACCTGGGTGCTCTTCACCATGTTTTGTACGTTGACGCTCATCTCGTGCATGGTGCTGGTGACTTCGTCGATGGCGGACGCGGTTTGCAGGCTGATCTTTGCCGACTCGTCGGATGCCCCTGCGACCTGACTGGAGGCGCTTGCCACTTGGGAAGCAGCATCGCGGACGTTGAATACTAGACTCCTTAATCCCTCGATCATGCGGACAAAGGCATTGCCTAAAGTGTCGTCTTTGGAGCGGGGCTGAACTACGACATTGAGGTTGCCTCCCGCGATGGCTTCCGAAACGGTCGCCATCTCTTTGAGGTAAGTGACCATTTTGCTGAAAGTTCTAGCGAGTTCTCCGATTTCATCGTTACGCTTGATGTCGATCATGTGATCCAGATCGCCGGCATTGCCGATCTGTTGAGCCACCTTCATCAAGTTGCGCAGCGGCTCAGTAATCGATTTGGAGGTGGAGTAAGCGATCACAACACCCAAGGCCAGAGCGATCAAGGTGCTGGTCAGGGCGACGAGGATGGTGGCGGTCTCGGCAGTGCCGTCGGACCTCCGTCGATCCTCGAGCATTTTCTTGTTTTCCTGATCGGCCAATTCCAGGTATTGGGTGGCTGACCTTACCCACGAAGAAGCATCTTTCTGCAGATAAAAAATCTGCAGTTCTGCGACGGTTGCATTGCCTGCGTCAACTTCTTTGCGTTTTTCCACCAAAGGCAAGGCAAATTCTCTGGCCCAGTTCTGCTCGGTTTCGTGTACGTGGTCCAGGGCTACGCGTTCCTGTTCTGAGTTGGATAATGCCCGGGTACTCTGCAGCTTCTCGGAAAGAATTTGAATACCGTCGTTCATGCGGTCGGCTTCGCGAGTGTCGCCGCTGAGCAGGTAGTTGCTCAGATAAAGGCGGTTTTGCATGATCTGAAATTTGACTTTATCGGTGGCGTCGGCCAGCGCCAGTGCCTGCGAGGCTGCAGCTTTGGCGCTGTGTTCCCGCTGGACAGCCACCAGATTGATCAGGAACAGCACCAACACCATCGCCAGGATGGCTCCGAAATTAACGTAAAGTTTCTTGCCAATCGTCATCGCTGTTCCTCCGTGAAACGAGTCGCCGCCGATCTAGTTCGTCGACCGGCCTGACGTAAACCCCTTAGTCGGAGGGCCCAATTCTCGGGCTTAGTGGTAAAGACACACATCCTCCCCCGCAGTAATGCTGTGCTCTAAGTGCAATGTCGTTGCCAGCATCCCGCCAAGTACCCGGAATTCGTAAACAGGTTATAACTCATTGTCAACAAGCAGGTTGTCGCCTGGGACTTGAATGCAATCGACCCCACAGTGAGAGCGGAAACCGTCTCACAGTCCTGCCTTCCTCTCACTATGAGACGGTGGGAACGACATCGATATGCCGAGGGGATTTCCCAAGTCGGCACCTGGAGCTTTATTTGCTTGACTCAAATTGAGATTAGAAGCTAATTTGCTGTATATTCAAGTACTTGTAGTTCCATGAGCTCTTTAAGTGCAGGGTCTAAGCCATGCCAGCTGGAGATACGAGCGTCATGGAGGGAGCAACGCCACGGTTGGATGAGGCGTTTCAAAAGCTGCTCCTGCGATTCTCGGCTGCGGCAGCGAAAGGAATCGATGCTCCTGCGCTAATCCGTCTATTCTGCCGGGCTACACGGGAATTCTTTCGTGTGGATGGAACGTACTTCTGGAGTGTGCTTTCTTCCTCCGAGATGGTTGGGACGGAAGCGGACGGTTTGCAGGCAGAATCCTTTCGAGGTAAACGCCTGAAGGCCAGTCAAAGCGCCGTGGCGCTGGAGGCGGTTCGGCTGCGCAAGACGGTCTATGTGAATCGCCTGGATCCCGCCCGCTACCCGTTGGCGGGCGAATTTCGTGCCCGATCTCTGATGGCGGCGCCGCTGGTGGTTTCGAACGAGGTAATTGGTGCGGCAGTGTTTTTGCATGCCTCGGACAGGGATTTCTTCTCCGAGGACTTATCAGCCAAGGCGACGATCCTGGCTGGTCAACTGGGCAGCTTATTGGAAGCCAGCCGTCTCTCTCAGGTTTCACGTGAGGAGCGCCGCCGCGCCGAAATCCTGGCCGAAGTGGCCCAGGCGATCCATTCCGTGCCGGCTGCGTCTGCTGTGGTCGAGGCCGTGGCGGATCGTCTGCGGGTCTTGCTGCGCACTCGCCTGGTATGCATCCTGTTACGCGAAGGAGGGGCATTCGGCCTGCGTGCCGTCTCGGCTGAATCGCCGCAACTGGCAGGATCAGTCCGTACCCGTCACGATCGCAAAGGTCTGCATTTTGCCGCTGACCTGGCGATGCGCGCGATTGCTGCTGGCGAACCTATCAGCGTTGCAATCGATCCCAGCAGCCACGCTTTGGGAGACTTGGTGCCGGCGGGCATGCTGATCGCAGCTCCTTTCCGAACTTCAGTCAGCCAGGGTGCGGTGCTGGTCTACCCTCGCCAGGAGGGCGCTTTCAACGCGGAAGATAAGTCCTTGGTTTCCGCAGTGGCCGGTTTTGGCGCTGTCGCCATTGCCAATGCGGAGCTCTACGCCACTGCCCAGGCACAAGCGCATGAGCTGCATCAGTTGCTCGATATCTCGTCCGAACTGGGATCGATCGGGCATCTCGATGAGTTCATGCAGCAATTCGTGCTGCGGGCCAGTGATTTCCTGGGTTTCAGCCGCGCTTTCATAGGGTTGCTGGAAGATGGCGTTTTTCACCTGCGTTGGGGAACTGACAACGGGGTGGCCGATCCCATGGATCACGAGTTTCCCGAAGGCACCGCCCACCGAGCTTTGACCAACAAAGAGGTTTTTTGGACGGACGATCCCAAGAAGGTTCCCGACGCGAATCTGGAAATGATTGGCAAGTTGAAGGTACGGCAAATATTGGCCGTGCCGCTGCTGGGTAGCGATGGCCAGGTCTTAGGCATGTTTGGTGTACTCGATCGAGTGGACCGGCAGGGAATTTCTCAGGAGGATATTCGCCGCGCCCAGGTTTTAGCGGCGCAAGCAGCCATTGTGCTGGAGGTTACTCGCAATCTGGATCAGTCTGAGCAACATCGGCGCCGTGCCGAATCATTGATGGGCTTGGCCCTCGAATTGAATCCACTGCGCCGCCTTCCGGAATTCGCCAGGAGTTTTGTGGCCCGCGCCGCCGATATGATGGGCGCTCGCGGCGCAGCCTTGGTGGTCAAGCAGGATTCGGTCCTGGAAACCCTGGTGTTGTGGTCCGCCAGCAGCGACCTCCACCCGGAGATCTCGCTCTTGCGACGTTTCAGCCAAGCCGTGGGAGAAGCTTTATCCGGGCATCAGGATGCGATCATTTCCGCGCTGGCAACCGATCTTATCGGCCGGGAACTAGCTTTGGATTTGGAATGGAGCGAGTGCACCCTGGTGCGTCTGCTCGGCGCTACAGGAGAAATGGTTGGAGTACTTTGCCTTGGGGATCGCGGAAAGCCACTTACGGCGAATGACCAGCAACTTTTGCAAGCTATTGCCGGTCACGCTTCGGTTGCACTGGAGAATGCCCGTCTTTTCACTCACATGGAACAGGCGAACCGGCACTGGATCGAAATCTTCGACGCCATTAGCGATTTCATCGTGGCTCACGACGAATCTGGAAGCGTCCTGCGCGTAAACCGGTCGCTGGCAAACTTTATTGGGGTGCCACCGCAGGAATTGATTGGACTGAACATGTCCGCGCTGCTGGCAGTTGATAGCAGCGCGCCAGTTAACGTCTGCCCGTTTTGCCGCATGGGGAACGATGCCGCGGATGAGTACATCCATCCTGTGCTGGAACGCACCTACCTCGTGTCAAGCTCGCGCGTCCATGGCGCCGGCAACGAGGGCCCGCAAGTTATTCATGTGCTGAAAGACATCACCGATCGCCGTGAAGCGGAACGCCGCTACCGCGAGCTATTTGACAACGTCCAGGAAGGATTATTCTTTTCCACGCCGGATGGCCGTTTCGTCGAAGTGAACGATGCCCTGGTTCGCATGCTGGGCTATCGCAGCCGGGAAGAGTTGTTGCAAGTGGACATTCGTACCAAGATTTATGCTTCCCCCGAAAGACACCACGAATTCGCTGACGAGATGAACCAACACGGGGTGGTGCGCAACCGCGAGGAAACCCTTATCCGCCAGGATGGATCTGTAGTTCATGTCTTAATCAACGCGTTTGCGGTCCGCGACACGCAAGATAGGATTTTGCAATACCGCGGTTTGATGCTCGATATCAGCGGTCTAAAGAGCTTCCAGGCAGAATTGCAGCGTGAACGCGACTTCTCCGGCAAAATTCTTAACAATACCCAGAGCTTGATCCTGGTAGTTGATACCGCGGGCTTAGTGAGCTACGGCAACCGGCGTTGGTATGACATGGGTTATGAGCAGCGGGAACTGCTGGGGAAACCGCTCGAAGATTTGGTCGCGCCTTCCCGACGCCAAGTCTTCAACGATGCGTTTAATGCAACTCTGGCGGGCAATCAGGTTGACAATTTGGACGTTCAAATCCTGCGCGGTGACGGACGAGTGGGCCAATTCTCGGTCAACCTGAGCCCGATGCGGGACGAGCAAGGCAACATCACCAGCCTAGTAGTGGTCATGACGGATATCACCGACGCGGCTACTCTCCAGTCCAAGTTAATGCACGCGGAAAAGATGGCCGCTGTAGGCCAACTGGTTTCAGGTGTCGCTCACGAGGTCAATAACCCGCTTACCGCCATCCTGGGTTTTGCCGACCTGCTCATGGAAAATAGCGACGTTCCGGAAAGTGCGCGCAAAGATCTGCGCGTCATCCTGCAGGAGGCACAACGAACCAAGCAGATCGTCCAGAACCTCCTGAGCTTTGCCCGTCAGATGCCGCCGCACCGTAAGGCGGTGCAGGTGAATAGTATTCTTCGTCGCACAGTTCAGTTGCGTGCTTATGACTTTCACAGCCATGGAGTCACGGTCATCGAGCGCCTGGAGCAAGATATCCCTCACGTAATCGGGGATTCACAACAGCTCCAACAGGTATTCCTCAATATTCTGAATAATGCCTACGATGCGGTGCGTGAAACTGGCCGGCCGGCGCGCATCGAGCTCATGACTGCTGGGATGGGCAACGTTGTCGAGGTTTCATTCAAGGATAATGGTCACGGGATCACGCATTCGGACCGCATTTTCGATCCCTTCTTCACCACCAAAGAAGTGGGAAAGGGAACTGGTCTTGGCTTGAGCATTTGTTACGGAATTGTGCGGGAGCACGGGGGAGAGATTCTCTGTCATAACAATGTGGGCGACGAGGGAGCCACCTTCGTCGTTCGCCTGCCGGCTTCATCAGAACCGGCCCCGGTCGGGATTGTTGCGGGAGTTATGCAATCATGACACTGCCTTCCGCCAAACCAGAGGCCTTGCCGGTCCTGCTCATTGAGGACGAACCTGGTGTGATGGCTTACGTCCGCGCCACCCTGGAACGCAATGGCTACACTGTGGTGTGTGCTGAGTCTGGCGCGGAGGGCGTTCGAATATTGGAATCCGGAGAATTTCTGGGTGTGGTTTCCGATATGCGCACCCCCGGCGGCATAGATGGCGCGGATGTACACGCCTGGATTTCGCAGCACCGTCCTGAGCTTATTTCACGGATTGTTTTCATCACCGGCGACATCGCCAGCGAGGACACTGTTTCCACGCTGCGACGAACCGGAGCACCCTGCGTGGAGAAACCCTTTCGAGTGCGGCAGTTCATTTCAGTGATCGAGAATGCTATGGGGAAGGCACTGTGAGTGATGACTTACGTATCCGCCTGCTGATTGTGGATGACGAACAGAGCATCCGCAAACTGTGCATGACCGTGGGTGAGGCGCTCGGCTTTGCTTGTATAGAAGCGGATAGCGGCGAATCCGCTCTTGCCCTGCTCGAGGAGCAACCTGCTCATATCATTCTGACTGATATGGTCATGCCTAACATGTCCGGTCTCGAGTTTCTGGAACGCGTGAAAAAGCTGTTTCCTCGCACCGAAGTCGCGGTCATGACGGGTCACGGTTCAGTGGAAACCGCAGTGCAGGCGATGAAGCTCGGAGCTTACGATTACATCAGCAAACCCTTCTCCCCGCTTGAAGAGCTGCGCCTGTTCCTGCGACGCATGGCCGAAAAGATACGCTTGGTGGAAGAAAATCAGTTTCTGCGCGAACGCATGGATACAGAAACCGAGCTGCACGGAATTGTCGGCGCCTCGACCAAGATTCAGGATGTGCTGCGCATGATTTCGCGGCTGAAAGATACGCGAACTCCGGTTCTGATCGCGGGCGAGAGCGGTACAGGCAAAGAACTGGTTGCCCGCGCCATTCATTTCCGCGGCCCATTCGCCAATCGTCCATTTGTCGCGGTGGACTGCGGATCGCTGGTGCCGACGTTGATCGAGAGTGAACTTTTCGGATACGAAAAAGGCGCATTCACCGGCGCATTGAAGTCGAAGACAGGATTATTCCAGTCGGCCAATGGAGGAACAATATTTCTGGACGAAATCGGAGAACTACCGCTGGAACAGCAAGCCAAGCTGCTCCGTGTGTTGCAGGAAAAAGAAGTGCGCCCTGTGGGCAGCAATCAAAAAGTAAAAGTCGATGTGCGGATAATTGCCGCCACCAACCGCGATCTCGAGGCCGAATATCGCAATGGCACTTTCCGCAAAGATCTTTATTTCCGTCTTAACGTAGTCACTGTCCATCTTCCATCGTTGCGCGAGCGACGCTCCGATATCCCTATGCTGGCGCATTGGTTTCTTGATCGTTACGCTCCTGGCGATGACATCCAGGTGACCACTGCAGCTATGAAATGCCTGCTGCAATATGACTGGCCGGGGAATGTGCGCGAACTAGAGAACTCGATCGAACGCGCGGTTGCCTTGGGTGACCGTCGGACCATCGACATGAATGATCTGCCTCCCACCATTGCATCGGCATCTTCTTCCCCCGACTCCGGCTTGGAGTTACCCTCATCGAGTCTTAGTTCCACCGATCTGGAAGACATTGAACGCGCCACTATCCAGAGAGTTTTCGAACAAGTGAAGGGTGATAAGGCCTTGGCGGGAAAGATGCTCGGCATCAGCCGTGCCACGCTTTACCGGAAGCTGAAGCGCTATAACATTGGGCCGCGGCAGGCTCTTGCCGCACCACCTACCAGTCAAGCACTGCAATAAGCGAAGGGCCATCGGCGTCCAAATTCACGAAGAGAAGCTGAGACGAGTCTCACAGTGAGACATTTGTAGCCTCTGTCCCGTGCGACCCGGATCAGTAGCTGTTTCTTAATCAATGTCTTAGAGGCGATTCAGAGTCCAGAGTCTTTGGCTGCGCTCGTGCATTCCGTCTCTTGGGATCGGTCTGTATTCCCAGACGCAGTCAGATGATCGGTCCGCAGGATAACGCTCACATCGAGGTCTAGTTGCCCAGAGAAGCCACAGCACCGGGACGATCTTCCCGCGAAAGCTCAACTGCCAAGCTGGCGAAGTTCTTTCCGGATTCGACCCCACTTCGCATCGCCGTTTCTTTGACTCGGGTGGAAGGGAAAGGCGGAATTGCCAGCGAGAGCACGGTCATCGAATTCGGTACGCCGCACGAGGTACTTTTCGCCTCGACATTGCCCCTGGAATTTGCCGACAAGCTGCGACTGCGTAATTCCGACGGCACGCTGGACGTCGAAGCATGCGTCGTGGCCCTGCAATATAACGGCTCACGAACCGCGGTGGCTGCACGCTTTACCCAAGAGGTCGCGAATTGGATCGTGAAACCATGAGTACCCTCCCGGAATCCGACGAATCAGCAGCCGAGTGGCAGGAGTTGCTTCTCCTTTACCCCCTCTATTGCGCGCTCGACCGGGAGTTCGTAATCGAGTTTCCACGCTGTAGTGACCTGGAAGGCGGAGTAGAGGCTCCGACGCAAGAGTCTGTCGAGCAGGCCCAGCAATGGTTCGCGGACATGGATCAGCGCATACAAGTCCATCAATTGCGCCAATTCCTGCAAACCACCACTCTGACCAGCGAGAACGGCTTGCGCGCCATGCTTCAGCATTACTTGGGCAAGCTGCAGCGCAGCAGTTCTGATCGCGACAAGATCGACTTCCTGCTGGTTCAATTCTTTTCCCATTGTGCACCTTCTCGCCTGCAAGATGAAGATGTCGAAATTGCATATGTGGCCCAGGTCCTCGAACCTATTTTTAGCACTGGCGATTTCAGCGCTCCCGATTGGCTGGCGCCGCTCGATGAATACCTGCGCGCCGCCAACGATTGTCGCAGCCTGAATGATTTGCTCACCGCGGGCATCCTGGAAAAGGGAAGAAAGCTAAAAGCCAACGCGGGGGAGAAATATTTCGTGCCCGGTGCGATGGTGGCCTTCACCCGCTTCAGTTTTCTGATGCGGCGTGTTTTCTTTCGCTTGATGCATCAAGATCTCAATTCCATTCTGGACGGCCTGCGCGAACTCGAGGTACGAGGCGTGAGCACCCTGGATTGCCGCCGCGCACAATTTTCCGCAGACGAGCCGATCGCTCGGCTGCGTATGATATGCCAATCGTGGAAGGTGATGTTTCACGCCGAATACTCTTCTGGGCAGCCACTGCGCATGCTGGTGGACCTTCGCGCGGTGATCAATGCAGCATTAGCGCGGACGCCGACGAGCGCCAGCGCTCGCACTAAGACCGCCGCGGCAGGCGTCAATTCTTCTGCCAGCAATTCGGAAGCGCCAGAGTTCGTGGTTTCCAGCGATTCTCCTGATCGGAAGGACGACGGCAGCGCATAGGAACCGGGTGTCATCAGGAACGGAGATGAAAGTGGACTTGCGTACAGTATTGATCATTTCGGATGACCCGGAATTTGCGCGCACCATCATGGCCCGATGGCAAAGCGAAAATAACATGCCGTCGTTCACCGTCATGAAAGGTGATCTCTGCCAGAAGCTGGACGCCGATAGTTTCGAAGTAGCCATTGTGGGTGCGGTGCGGCCAACTGTTCTTGTCCCCGTTCTCAAGGCGCTCGAGCCCTTGCCGAAGCCCGTGTTGTTCATATGGGACGGTGGTCAGGCCGTAGAAACGGTGCGCGGATCTCAATTGCGAGCGATGGTTCTGCGTCAGCAGGCGGGCTGGTTGGATGCTCTGGTACTGGTCGTATCGGAAGCATTGCGGCACTGCGAAACGCTGGCTCGTGCCATCCGCGTTGAAGAAGCCAATGTCTTACTGAAGCGTCAGGCCACACTGGGTCGTTACATTCTGGAAATGCGGCACAGTTTGAATAATGCGCTCACCTCCGTGTTGGGCAACGCTGAGTTACTTTTGCTCGAACCGGAGACGCTCTCCGCGGGCGCGCGCTCACAGATCGAAACCGTCCGCAACATGGCTTTACGTATGCACGAAATCCTACAGCGCTTTTCTTCCCTGGAAAAAGAGCTGACCGTGATCGAGAGGCAAATAGAGAAGGCAAGTACATCGAAGGCCCTAAAAGCGGCCTCGACTACGTAACACCTAAGAGATCGAACCCTCCCCCGACCTATTCCTAAGCAGAAGTGCATTTTGTCAGGTTGGTCCGCGAGGAGTGAGCAATGAACAAGCTTTCGACCACTGTGGCGTTCCTGGAACACGAGCTCTCCGAAATCCGCCTGATTCTGGAGCGCAAAACGGGAGTCTTGATCCAGACACCGACCGAACAACTTTCCGAAATTGTTGCCGAGCATCTGGATGCGCGGCCACCCTTCCGCCACCAATCTGCTAGACCAGTTGCGGTCCTGTGATTCAGAGTGTGAAAGCCTGACCGAGCGATTGGTGGGTGGCGAGACCGGTTTCTTTCGCTGCCCGGCAGCCTTCGATTCCCTGGCCAAAGTAGTGATACTCGAATTACAGGCGCGCAAGGCTGCGGAGAATCCCCACAACCTTCGTGTCTGGAGCGCGGGGTGCGCCACCGGCGAGGAGCCTTATTCCATCGCCATGTCTGTTTGCGACGCGGTGAACTGCAGCGCGGGCGCGTGGAAAGTCCACATTGTCGGCAGCGACATAAGACGGCACGCTCTGCAGGCAGCAGAACGCGGTCTTTATCCGCAGAGCGCGCTGCGGCACATTTCACGTGAGTTGGTGCAGACGTACTTCGCGAAGGTGGGACAACATCTCCTGGTGAAGCCCAGGCTGCGCAACCTGGTTACGTTTACGCCCATGAATTTGGTGGCGCCCACTTATATTGGAAGGTTCGACTGCATTTTCTGCATGGATGTCTTGCCGCATTTCTCCACCGCCCAGCGTATCGCGCTGGTGCAGCGGTTACATCTTTATTTGGAACCAGGCGGCTACCTTTTCCTGGGAGACGGGGAAAAGATTCCAGCGATGGACGTAACCTTCCACTATCACAAAAACGCAGATTACGTCCTGTATCAGAAACCTCTGGCTGCGGCAGCAAAGGCGGGACGGTAAAGGAAAAATCTAAGAACTAAGAGCCAAGAAATAAGAACCAAGGACTAAGAACCAAGGGTTGAGAAACCAAGGCCAAGAATTCAACGACCTTTCCGTCCTTCAGGCAAACAAAAACTCTTTCGTTCTCAATTCCTTGATTGTGTCTCTCAACTTGGCAGCCTTTTCGAACTCGAACCGTTTCGCCGCTTCGCGCATATCGCTTTCGAGTTTGCCGATGTAAGCATCCAACTCTTCCTGAGACCGCAACTCCGGAATACCGTCAGCCTCGATCGCGGTCAGATCGGCATAATCAGCTTCAATGACGCTAGCCAGCGACATTTCCAAGGGACGCACGATGGACTCCGGCGTGATCCCGTTGGCCAGGTTGTAGGATTCCTGAATGGCGCGCCTGCGATCGGTCTCATCGATAGCTTTCTTCATTGAATCCGTCATGACATCGGCATAGAGAATTGCCCGGCCATTCAGATTGCGCGCACAGCGGCCAATAGTTTGGATCAGCGATCCGCTGGAGCGCAGGAATCCTTCTTTATCTGCATCGAGAACCGCCACCAGGGAAACCTCGGGCAGATCCAATCCTTCACGCAGCAGGTTGATCCCAATCAATACATCGAATTCACCTTTGCGCAGATCACGCAGAATTTTTACGCGCTCCAGAGTCTCGATTTCGGAGTGCATGTAACGGCACTTGACTCCGACCTCGCTGTAGTACTCGGCCAGATCCTCGGCCATACGTTTGGTGAGGGTAGTCACCAGCACTCTCTCGCCTCGCGAGACTCGTCCGCGAATCTCGTGCAGCAAATCGTCAATCTGTCCCTTCACCGGGTGCACTTCCACTGGCGGATCCACCAAGCCTGTAGGCCGGATGATCTGTTCGACGACGACTCCCGCTGATTTGGTCAACTCATAAGGTCCGGGAGTCGCCGAAACGTAAACAATCTGGTTCATACGATGTTCAAACTCTTCAAAGGTTAAAGGCCGGTTGTCGAGCGCGGAGGGCATGCGAAATCCATATTCGACAAGCGTCTCCTTGCGCGAGCGGTCGCCATGATACATGCCGTGCAATTGCGGTACGGTCTGGTGCGACTCGTCGATGAACATCAAGTAATCGCGGGGGAAATAATCCAGCAGCGTGGGTGGAGGCTCACCAGGCAACCGTCCGGTAAAGTGCCGCGAATAATTTTCGATGCCGTGACAATAGCCGACGGTCTTGATCATCTCCAAGTCGTACATGGTGCGCTGATGGACACGCTGCGATTCCACCAGCCGCCCTTGTTTTTCCAGTTCCACTTCCCACCACGCCAGCTCTTCGCGAATCGACTGCACCGCCGAAGCCTTGGTCTCGGGTTTCATCACGTAGTGCGTCTTCGGATAGATCGGCAGCCGCATGTACTTCTGCTTTACCGTGCTAAATAGAGGATCGATTTGTGCCAGCGATTCAACCTCATCTCCCCACAATTCGATTCGGTACGCCATATCGTCGTAGGTAGGGAAGACTTCGATCACATCACCCCGTACCCGGAACGTGCCGCGCCGGAAGTCGCCGTCCGTGCGCTCGTAGAGAATTTCCACCAGCTTCCGGGTGATGTCCTCACGCTTGATCTTCTGGCCTTTTTCCAGAAACAGCAGCATCCCGTAATAAGCCTCGGGGGAGCCCAACCCATAGATGCAACTCACCGACGACACTATGAGACAGTCACGACGTTCGAAGAGCGATCGCGTCGCCGACAAACGCAATTTGTCCAATTCGTCATTGATCGTGGATTCTTTCTCAATGTACAAATCCGCCGCCGGAACGTAGGCCTCCGGCTGGTAGTAGTCGTAATACGAGACAAAATATTCCACGGCATTGTGCGGAAAGAAACTCTTGAACTCATGATAAAGCTGCGCTGCCAAAGTTTTATTGTGAGCCATAACGATGGTGGGCCGATTCACCCGCTCGATGAGCTTTGCCATCGTGTACGTTTTGCCTGATCCGGTCACTCCCAGCAGAACTTGGTGTTGCTCCCGGTCAAACACACCTCGAGTCAGGGATTCAATTGCCGTGGCTTGATCGCCACGAGGCTTGTAATCACTGACTAATTTGAAGTCCATAGAAAAACTGATGGCCTCTAGTGCAAGGTTTACTTGCTGAGTCGGGAAGTTCCAAACGCGGCACTCCCCTTCACAGAAGCGAATTTCACCGTCAGGCCATCTCTCGATTATACCGCCACTGAAGCAGGCTCATCGGGGGTGAACGTCAGAAGGAAGGCAAGAAAATTAATTCGTAGCGGGTGGTAATGTTTTTCGTTGAAGACTACGGAAGCTTGAAGTTCACTATGATCTGAGTCTGGATTTCAACTGGTTCGTTATTGAGGTAGTAAGGCTTGTACTTCCATTGCTTGACTGCCTCGACCGCGGCGCGCGCGAGCTGTGCATTGCCGCTGACGACTTTGACGTTGCTAATGTTGCCGTCTTTATTGATGGTCGCCTGAAGCTGCACTGGACCTTGTACTCGCATCTGACGTGCCTGCTCCGGATAGACGGGCTGAACCCGCTTGACCAGCAGGCCCTCGGAAACTCCTTGCGACACTTTCAGCACCTGGGGCACCGATGTGGGCATATTCGCTGGAGTCGTGCTGATAATTCCGCCCAGGGCCTTGTCAGCCGTAGTGGCGGGAACAGCGAGAGCGGCGGGGGGCGGTTGCAAAGCATCTTGTGTAGCCGATCTGCGGACTGATACAGATGGCCCTTTTTTCACCACGATAGGTTCTGGAGTGCTCGACGGTACTTCTTGAACGGTCAGGCCCAGTTCATTACTCGTTTCAACCTCGTCTCCCCTGGTAATCGTAGTCTTGCCTGCAGAAGGTTTGCCTTCGGAAGCAGCCGCTGGTTGCTGGGGTTCCTGAATTTGACTCGCAAACGAACCAGTGTCTTGCTTTGCTGGAGCGATGTTCGACGAGGGAATCGTTACCGGAGAAGCAGTCTGAGGTGGCGCACTCTGTTCTTGTGTGGCTTGCGATGGGCTCGCTTTATGTGTTTTTGTCCAACCAACGTAGGCGCCCGCGATCAGCACTGTCGCTGCGGTCGCAATCAGCAAAATTTTCATTCCGCCGCTGGCCTCGGATCCTTCCGGCTCGCGGATATCACTAAGATAGCTTTCGCGCCTGTAAGGTAGATACGACGTCTCCGACGGCAACGCGGCTTCCACCATTTCGGACGCTTCGTGCGGTAACATCAATCTAAGCTCGGGATCTTTGCTGGCCGCTTTGGGGATCTCCTTAGCTGGTGCAGGTGCACTCGCGGCACCGTATGCGGAAGACATGCTGGTGCTTGGCCAGCTTTCTCTCATTTTTGTCTGGCTGGCTGCAAGCTGAGCGGTTTCCGCCTTGTTCAAATTGCCGGGATCATGGCTCTTGGCTGCAGTTTCGGCAGCGCGCCGCAGAGCCGAAGCCATGGGTTCAGCGAGAGGTTTGGAAATTGGTTGCCAGGGATATTGCTTTGGTGTCGCGAATTGGGGAGCCGGCACTTCGGGACTGCCAGCGTCCGGGACGGTATGCGGCATGGATTCCAGCAAGGCCGCATCGTCCGCGCCAGGCTCGGGTAACGGTTCTTTCTCTACTTCGAAAGCTGCCTCGGGTTCTTCCGGCCACGCCAGCGGCGATTTTTGTATTGGAGAAGATGCCGATAGATGCGGGAGCTCCGCAGGTGTCTTGGAGGGCGCCGCAGCCGGCGCCACCGCCGGTTTGGCCGCTTCCGCTTTTCGGAGCAGACCGCGCGCTACGCGCAGCGTTCCTTTGGACTGCTCCACATTAATAGGTTTGGTCAGAACCAGATTGGCACCGATACGAAATGCCTTGGCGACGCCGGCCTGTCCTTCGACCAGCGCAACCGAAAGCGAATTTTGATTGGACCCGGAATTACGGGCGCTCTTGAACAGCAGCGTGGCGTTCTGCTCATTGTCGCAATCCACGACAATCGCGTCGAAGTGTTTCGCCATCAACCGCTTGACTGCAGCGAAGGGTTCATTGCAGGACTCAACGCTGAATTCAACTTCACTCAAGACCTGGGTTACTACGTGAGCCGTCCGCTCGTCTGGACAGAACAATAGTGCCTGATAGCTCATGAAGCAATCGTAGGTACACTCGAAATCTCCATCAAGTTACCAAGGTCATTGTTCGCGTGGGAAAGTTCAGAACTGGGGAAGCAGGGACAGGAACTTATGCTCGAATTGCAGATTATCGTTTCGGCCGGTACACGTGTGTGCTGGTTCCGAAAAATACTTCCGCGGATTCCATGATTGTTTCCGACAGCGTAGGGTGCGGATGGATGCTAAGCGCAATATCCTTCGCCTGCGCAGCCATCTCAATCGCAACCACACCTTCGGCAATCAGTTCTCCCGCCCCAACCCCCACGATACCCACTCCGAGAACGCGCTCACTTTGAGGATCCACAATGAGCTTGGTCATTCCGTCTGTGCGGTCGAGAGTCACGGCCCGGCCCGAAGCTCCCCAGGGAAATCTGGCGACTTTGATCTCACGGCCTTCTTGTTGAGCCTGGGTTTCTGTGAGTCCGCACCAGGCGATTTCGGGATCGGAAAATACGACGGCTGGAATGGCATTCGGCTCAAACGCTACTTTGTGTCCGACGATTGCTTCGACCGCAGTGCGTCCTTCGTGGGACGCCTTGTGAGCCAGCATCGGTTCACCTACCACGTCGCCGATTGCATAAATCGACGGATCAGCAGTCTGCAACTGCTTGTTGACTTGAATAAATCCGCGCTTTCCAACTTCAACTTTGGTTTTCTCCAGGCCAGGAATTTCAGAATTCGGCTTACGCCCAACTGATACCAAAACTTTGTCGAATACTTTTTCCCGCTCTTTGACATCTGGCCCGTCGAAAGTCACTCGGATTCCACCGGATTCCTCTTTCAGAGAGGCGACGGTGGTATTCACCAAAATCGAGTTGAACAATTTCTCCACACGCTTGTGCACTGGGAGTACTAGGTCTCGATCGGCGCCGGGCAGCAGTCCAGGCAACATTTCGACGACCGACACCTTGGTTCCTAAAACGGCATAGACGGTGCCAAGCTCCAAGCCGATATATCCGCCCCCAATCACCAGCAAGCTGCCGGGCAAATCCGCTAAATCGAGCGCTCCAGTCGAATCCATCACGCGCGAGCTCTCAAGCTTTAGGCTGGGAATCACTGCCGGACGCGAGCCCGTAGCGATGATGATGCGATCGAATGTGAGTGTTTCCTCGCCGCCGCTCACCTTCGCCAGCCGCAGTGTGTTTGAGTTCTCAAAAGTGGCTCGAGCGCGGACATATTGCACCGAGCGCTGCTTGGACAACTGACCTAATCCGCCGGTCAGTTTCTTTACTACGCCTTCCTTCCAGGAACGCAGCCGGGCGAGATCAATCTTCGGCTCGCTGTATTCCACGCCCCACGCTTTTGCATGGCGGGACTCATCAATCACCTTGGCCACATGCAGCAATGCTTTCGAAGGAATACAGCCGCGGTACAGGCACACTCCGCCAGGATTCAGTTCCTCATCGATGAGCGTGATCTTCATTCCCAGATCGGCGGCAAGAAAGGCGGCGGCGTAGCCACCCGGTCCCGCCCCGATTACGGCAATGTTTAAGTTAGTTGTCTCGGCCATTGGCAGGCTTATCCCTGAACCGAGAGGAGGAACGGTTGCTCTAATGCCTCTGCAATCCAGCGCAGGAATCGTGCCGCATCGGCGCCGTCGATCAGGCGATGGTCGTAAGAGAGTGAAAGCGGTAGTACTAACCGAGGCTCAAACTTTCCGCTCATCCATACAGGTTCTGTACTCGAACGCGAGAGGCCGAGGATCGCAACTTCGGGATAATTGACGATAGGAGAAAATCCGGTGCCACCGATTCCGCCTAGGTTTGTGATAGTGAAAGTGCCCCCTTCCATTTCTGCGGGGCTTAGCTTTTTGTCTCGCGCTTTTTTGGAAAGGTGAGTCAGTTCGACTGCGAGCTCAACGATGTTCTTCTTATCCACATCATGGATAACCGGAACCAGCAGCCCTCGATCGGTGTCGACCGCAACCCCAATGTTGATGTACTGCTTGTAGATGATTTCCTCTTTTGCCATGTCAATGCTGGCATTGAATTGAGGAAAAACTTTTAACGCTGAGGCGCACACCTTCAATGCGATGGCGGTCACGGTCATCTTGCCGCCGGCTTCTTGTGCTTTGGGCGCGAAGCGGGCACGTAGGTGCTCGATCTCGGTGATGTCCGCCTTGTCTTGCTGGGTGACATGGGGAATGGTGGTCCATGCTTCCCACAAATGCTGCGCGGTCTTGCGCCGCACGCCGCGCATGGAAACGCGCTCGACCTTTCCCCACTTGGCGAAATCTGGCAGCGCAGACGCCGCCGAAGGACTTCCCGGCGCTTGCACTGCCGCGGTGAGCAATGCTTTCGAATGTGCTTTTACGTCATCTTCACTGATACGGCCACCGGGGCCGGTGCCCTTAACTTCATGGACGTCCACTCCCAGTTCGCGTGCCAATCGGCGGACGTGCGGCGCGGCGGGGACGGGTTCCCGATGTTCAGTGCCCGCCACCTTGCCCAGCTGGGTAGGCATCGCAAACCCTGAGGGAGCTGATGGAGCTTGATCCCGGGGAAGCGCCTGTTCTTCAGTCTTACCTTCAGCTTTGATAGCGGCCTGAAAAGT
>MNGW01000159.1:0-268 GCA_001918935.1 Acidobacteriales bacterium 13_1_40CM_3_55_5
TAACGTTGCGGCGATCGCAGCTAATGAACCCAGCAGGGCGACGGCTCCCAGAGTTTTTTGGCTACGTCGATCGTCCATGAGCGGATCGAGCAACATGATGAGCATGCCGAAAATCGTGAGCACGAGCTCGGGCAAGATGCGGATGTACTCCACACCCTGAGGTATAAGTTGCGGGGTGTCGGTCGCGATCACCGGCCCACCACCTGGCTGGCCAGTTGTGCAAGCGGCGCTAGAGCAACTTGTGCGGCGGGATCGATTGCGTTCAGCC
>MNGW01000159.1:346-8133 GCA_001918935.1 Acidobacteriales bacterium 13_1_40CM_3_55_5
AAGAAGACGCGCTGATACATCCACAACAAATAACAGGCACTCCAGATCACTCCTGTGGCTCCCAGAATTCCGTAGACGGCGCGCGAAATGAAAGCTCCACTGAGCACCAGAAATTCGCCGACGAATCCGTTCAGCAAGGGTAGTCCGAGGGACGAAAGCACGACGAACAGGAAGAATGTGGCATAAAGCGGCATGGGAGTGGCCAAGCCTCTGAACTCTGCAATTTCGTAAGTGTGCCGCCGCTCGTAAAGAATTCCGGCGAGCATAAACAGAGCGCCGGTGGAAACACCGTGCGCCAACATGACGAATGTTGCGCCGTCGAGTCCGGCTTGGGTGAAGCTGAAAATGCCGAGCACCACGAATCCCAGGTGGCTGATCGATGAGTATGCAATGAGCTTCTTGAGGTTGGGCTGCACCATCGCGACCAATGCGCCATAGATGATGCCGATCAAGGCCAGAGCCACAATCCACCGGGCATTGTTCCGGGACTGTTGGGGAAACAAACCCAGATTGAAGCGCACCATGCCGTACGTGCCCATCTTGAGGAGAACGCCGGCCAGCAGCACGGACCCTGCTGTCGGCGCCTCAACGTGGGCATCGGGAAGCCAAGTGTGGAGCGGGAAGAGCGGGACCTTGACAGCGAAGGCGATGAAGAATCCCAAAAATAGCCAGAGGGCCGCGCCATGAAAATTTTCGACCTGACCATTTCGAATGGCAGTTTGTATAACCACAAAATCGAAGCTGCCGACTTTGGCATAGAGCCACAGAATAGCCGCCAGCATGAAAACCGAAGCGATCATCGTATAAAGAAAGAATTTGACCGCCGCATAAACCTTCCGTCCATGGCCGTACATGCCAATGAGCAACGCCATGGGGATCAGTGTCGCTTCCCAGAAAAAATAGAACAGAAAAAGGTCGAGAGAGACGAAGACTCCGATGAGGGCGGTCTCCAACACTAGGAGCAGGATGAAGAATTCTTTCACACGCTCATTAATCGACTTCCAGGAAATCAGCACGCACAGCGGCGTCAGGAAAGTCGTCAGGACGACCAGCCACATGGAAATGCCGTCCGCTCCCATGTGGTAATGGATGTTGGGCGTCGGGATCCATGCTTTGTCGATTTCGTATTGAAATCCGGTTTGGGCGTGCTGAAAGTGAACCGGCAAGTGCAAAGAGAGAACGAAAGCGAGGAGCGAGATCACGAGCGAGAAAATGCGGATGTCACGGTCGCGACGAGGAGCGAAGAGCAGCAACAGCGCCCCAGCCAGAGGGACAAATGTGACCAGCGTCAAAATCGTGCTATGAAGCGCGGTCATCGTGTCCCCATCCACGTCATGTACGCAATTACGACTGCTGCGCCGGCGGCGATCCAGCCTGCGTAAGAGCGCAGGTTGCCGGACTGCATGTGCCGCACAGCGTCAGAAAATTCGCGCGCGCCATCAGCACTGCTGTTAATCGAGGAATCGATCAAGCCCTGATCGACTCCATGCCACAGGATGCGACTTGAGCCCTCGACCAGAGGCTTGACGAACACCGCCGCGTAAAACTCGTCTACGTAATATTTGTTAACCACCGCGTGATAGAGGCCGTCCAAACGGTCAGCGATACGTTGGGGCAGCTCAGGCCGGCGATAGTAAAGCAGCCATGCCAGCAGTAGTCCTAAGCCGGCAGCGACCACAGAAATCGTGGTGAACACTACTTCTTTGGCTCCCTGCTCGGAATGCTCCGTGGCCTGGGTTTGCGCGGACTCGGAAAGTTCTCCTGCACTTGCTCCGGGAGCAGTGACGTGCAGCGCGGGTTCCAGGAACTTATCAAAATAATTACTTCCGCCTAGCACCGTTGGCCATCCGATCCAGCCTCCCACGACTGACAAGACAGCCAGGATTACCAGCGGCGCCAGCATTATTGGGGGACTCTCGTGAATGCCGCCGTGACCGTGTTCTTCGCGTCCGAGATGCGCGCCGTGTCCAGCGTGTTCCGCGTGTCCGTGAAGCTCTTCAGCGGCGCCGCGATAGTTGCCGAAGAAAGTCAGAAACCAAAGGCGGAACATATAAAACGCCGTTAGGAAAGCAGTGAACAAACCAATCACCCAGTACACCCAGCTTCCGTAGGGGCCGGAGTAGGCCCTCCAGAGAATTGCGTCCTTGCTGAAGAATCCTGCGAACGGAGGAAATCCGCTGATGGCGAAGGTGGCCATGGTCATGGTCCAGAAAGTCCACGGAATTTTGGTCCGCAGACCTCCCATGTGGCGCATGTCCTGCTCGCCCCCGACGGCGTGTATTACGGAGCCTGCCGCCAGGAAGAGCAGTCCTTTGAAGAATGCGTGCGTGACCAGATGAAAAATGCCTGCCGAGTATGCTGCCACCCCACAAGCCATGAACATGTAGCCGAGTTGTGAGATGGTGGAGTAGGCAAGAACTTTCTTGATATCGGTTTGCGCGACACCGATTGTGGCGGCGAACAAGGCAGTCAGTGTTCCGATGATGGCGACCACCATCAGCGCCGTCGGCGCGCGATCGAAGATGACATGCGAACGTGCCACCATATATACGCCCGCGGTGACCATGGTTGCGGCATGAATGAGAGCGGATACCGGCGTGGGACCTTCCATCGCGTCGGGCAGCCACACGTATAGAGGAATTTGCGCCGACTTCCCAGCAGCGCCAACCATCAGCAGGAGTCCGATCGAGGTCAACAGTCCCGCTTCGGTAGTTTCCGCCGGCAAAACCGAAATACTCTTAAATAATTGTTCGAAGTTCAGCGAGCCAAAGTGTTTGATCAACAGGAATAATGCGATCAGGAAGCCGAAATCGCCGATCCGGTTCACGATGAAGGCTTTCTTGCCCGCCGCGGCGGCGGAGTCGCGCAGGAAAAAGAATCCGATCAAGAGATAGGAAGCCAGGCCTACGCCTTCCCAACCAATGAACATTAATAGGTAATTGTTGGCCAACACCAGCGTCAGCATGAAAAACATGAAGAGATTCAGGTAACTGAAGAAACGATAGAAGCCGCCCTCCTCCGACATGTAACCGACCGAATAAATATGGATAAGAAATCCCACGCCGGTTACCACCAACAACATCACCAGCGAGAGCTGATCGAGATAGAAAGCGAAATCCGCCTGGAAGTTTCCAGCGCGAATCCAGGTCGCCAGGAACTCTACGTGGGGAACCGTGACGGAAGAGAACTGAATCGCCACCCAAAGCGCCATGGCGAAAGCGGCACCGCAGAAGGCGAGCGCCACCGCCGCAACGGTTCGCCGCGGAAATCGGCGGCCAAATAGTCCGTTGATGGCGGAGCCGATCAGCGGCAGCAGAGGAATCAGCCAGAGATGCAGGTTTGGGGTCATAGCTTGAGTAGGTTTACCCGATCGACGTTCAAAGTTTCCCGCGTGCGATATACCGCGATGATGATGGCGAGTCCGACTGCGGCTTCGGCGGCGGCGACTACCATCACGAAGAAGACAAATACTTGTCCGCTCAGTGCGTGCCAGTGAGCTGCAAAGGCTACGAAGGACAAATTCACACCATTGAGCATCAGCTCGATCGACATGAAGATGGTGATGATATTGCGTCTGATCAGAAACCCGGTCACACCGCAGGCAAATAAAATGCCGCTCAGCACCAGGTAGTAAGACAGCGGTACCATCAACCCTCCTTCTTTGATTGCTGCACCGATTCAGGCGGGCTCGCCAGAACGACTGCGCCCATGATGGCGATCAGAATCAGCACCGACGTTACTTCAAAGGGCAACAGGAAATCGTGAAACAACAGCCATCCAATAATCTTGGGCGGTCCCGGCAAGGCTCCTACAGGTACTGCTCCAGTGCCCGAATGCGCGAGCAGCACCCATGCCACCAACACACTACTGACCAGCATTCCAGGAATTCCGAGCAGGAGCGCAATTCGACTTCCGCTCGTGAGCTCTTCCTTTCCTGCATTCAAGAGCATGATCACGAAGACGAAGAGAACCATAATGGCGCCGGCGTAGATGATCACCTGCACAGCGGCCACAAATTCAGCGCCCAGCAACAAGTACTCAACCGCGAGGGATCCCATTACGACGATCAGCGATAGCGCACTATTGATGGGATGGCGCTGCACTAGCAGGTTCACGGCTCCTGCAACGCAGATTGCTCCGAAGATTAGGAATAAAACCAGATGTAACATTCGAACAGTTCTCGGTTCTTCGTTCCCAGATCTCAGTTCACGACTTCAGCGCTACGATCAGGCCGGTAATTACGAGATTCGTAATGGCTAGCGGGAGCAGAAACTTCCAGCCGAAGGCCATGAGTTGGTCATAGCGGAAACGCGGTAAGGTCCCACGAATCCAAATATAGACAAAGAGAAAACAGAAGACTCGCAAGACAAACCAGAAAACTGGGAGGATGGACTGCAACCAGGGTGGGCCAAATAGTGGTCCATGCCATCCGCCAAGGAAAAGCAGTGACGCCAGGCATGCGACCGTGATCATGTTGGCATACTCCGCCATAAAGAACATGGCGAACTTCATCGAGCTGTATTCGGTGTGATAGCCCGCAACCAACTCGGTCTCAGCTTCGGGCAGATCGAAGGGTATGCGATTGGTTTCCGCGAACGCCGCCATCAGATAAATGAAGAAGGCGAAGATCTGTCCTTGAAAAATGTTCCAGCGAGGGATGAATCCCCAGAATGTTCCGCCCTGTGCGTCCACGATTTCGCGCAGGCTGAAGCTGCCTGAGAGAATAAGCACGCCGATCAGGGAGAGACCGAGCGATACTTCGTAGCTGATCATCTGCGCGCTGGCACGCAATCCGCCAAGTAGGGAATATTTGCTGTTCGATGACCAACCCGCCAGGGCTACGCCATAGACACCCATCGATGTAATGCCCAGGATAATGAGCAGTGCAATGTTCACATCGGTGATTTGGAGTGGCGTGCGTACACCAGCTACGGTTATCCAGTTGCCGATGGGGATCACTGAAATCGATGTCAACGCGAAGGTGACTGCGATTACGGGCGCGGCAAGGTAGAGCAATTTGTAGACGTGCGGGGGAGTGATGTCTTCCTTAAAGAAGAATTTCATGCCATCGGCCAAAGGTTGCAGCAAGCCAAAAGGTCCGACCCGCGTAGGTCCCCAGCGGTTCTGAATATGGCCCACAACTTTGCGCTCCAGCCAGACGCTGTAGGCGACCGCGGTGAGCAGCACGAAAAGTGCGATCGCAGTCTTAATGATTGAAGCGATGACGAAGCTTTCGACGCTTACCAATTGATCTCTCTGGCCTCAGGATAATGAAAAAATCGTTCAGTCAGCGGCGACTACAGTTTCCGCAGGCTGTTTGTGGGTGTTCTCAAGGACTGAATTTAGCGTTTTGGAATAGCGCCCCAAGGTGCCGGAACTGAAAAGATCATCATTGGCAGGCGCAATCAGTTCCGGATTCTGCGACGCCGGCCGTCCGCTGCTGGATAAAGTCGTGTGCTGATCGTTGCCCGCCTGCAGGTTCATTCGCGAAATGTTATATCCCGGCACCAACCGCTGAATTTCGTCGAGGATGGCAATGGGATCGAAGGGCGACATCTTGGGTTCCAAGCCGTGAGCTTCGAGCCAAACCGCATGCCGATCTGCTTCGCCTGCCTGCGCGCCGCGAGATTGCCCCATGTCCGCGCGTGTGCCACGGCCGAAGGGCACCAACTTACGCACGTCAAAACCCATGGCATCCGCAATGCGAACGATCATTTCGAAATCAGGTTTGGTGCCATTGACCTCACCGGCTTTCTTCAATAATTGGAGATCACCGCAAGTGTTGGTGAACGTCCCTGCTTTCTCGTACGCGTTAGCCGCGGGAAGCACGACGTCTGCAATCTCAGCGGTTTGTGTCACGAACATATCCTGGACGATAACGAGACCTTGGGAAAACGAAAATGGATCCAGGCCAAGCCGTCCCACAGGATTCGAGCCCACGACGTAGAGCGTCTTCAGCTTGCCAGCCTTGGCGCTTTCGATCATCTCAGGAAGAGTCAGGCCAGGCGTCCGCGGAATTTCGCCTCCCCATTCCTGGTGAAATATTCCGATGTCGCTGATCGAGTGATACCCAGGCAGAAGGTCCGGATAAAGTCCCATGTCGGCGGCGCCCCGGGAATTGGAATAATCGCCCAGGCAAATGAATTTCGAACGGGGAATACTGGAGCCAAACTTGATCAGTGAAGAAATATCATGGCCGCGAATCTCGGAGCCAAGAACAATGACCAGGTTCTGCTCGGTTCGCAACTTGTCTCGCAGAGCTTTCAGTGCGTCACGCGTATCGCTGCCGGCGGCCGCGATAGCGGAATCATCGCCGGCCAGGAATGACGCGACGTTGTTCTCTGTTCCTTCAGGGATTTGGAGAAAGCTAGTTGCCTGGCGACGCAGTTTGATGTCTTGCGAATTAATTAGGTAGAGACGGGCACGGTGCAGGCGGACATTGTTTCGAATCTGCCAAGCTAGTAATGGATGCTGCTCCGTAGGGTTGTTTCCTATCAGCAGCATCGCCGGAGCATTGAAAACGTCGCGCATGCTGGCAGTCGATTCTGGTTTTCCTGCCAGAGCTGAGGCAAAAGCAGGGAAGTCGGCAGTGCGATGATGGTCGATATTATTAGTTTGCAGAACGATGCGCGCGAACTTCTGTAGCAAATAACTTTCTTCGTTGGTGGTTCGGTTCGAGCCCACGACCCCGATGGAGTGTCCGCCTTGATGATCGCGGATATTGGCAAAGCGTTTGCCAATCAGCTCGAAAGCTTCTTCCCAGGTGGATGGAGTGAGGCGCCCATCCTTGCGAATGAGCGGCTGGGTGATGCGGTCATCGTGATGCGCAAAGTCGAATGCATAGCGGCCCTTGATGCAAAGGAAATCTCCATTGATGCCACTCTTGTCGCGATTGTCTCCCCGCACGATCTCCATACCGGTATCGGAACGGCGGACACCTAAGGTAGTTTTGCATCCGTCGCCGCAATGGGTGCAAGTCGTGCCCACGTGCTTCATCTCCCAGGGACGCGTTTTGTAGCGATACGCGCCAGAGGTCAGCGCGCCCACAGGACAGATGTCGATACACATGCCGCACTCTTCGCACTCGAGATGATCCTCCCGGTTCGGAGCAATGATCGAGGTGACGCCCCGGTTTTGAACGCCCAGAGCCCAGACGTCCATCGCCTCACCGCACACCCGCACGCAGCGATAGCAAAGGATGCATCGTGGGCGGTCGAAAAACACGACCGGAGACCATTGCTGTTCGTCTTTGTGATTCTTGGGCTCGATAAACTTCGACTCGGCGGCGCCGTAGGAGAATGTCATGTCCTGCAGTTCGCACTCGCCGCCGGCATCACATACCGGACAATCCAGCGGATGATTTCCCAGCAGCATTTCCACCATGGACTTACGCGCCTGGCGGATTTCGTCGCTATCCGTGGTGACGATCATGCCTTCGCTGATCACGGTTGTACAGGCCGTCTGCAGTTTGGGCATCTTCTCGACCTTCACCAGGCACATGCGGCAAGCACCCTGCAAAGAAAGATTCGGGTAATAGCAAAATGAAGGGACTTCAATGCCCACGCTCTTGCAAGCTTCGATGAGCAGCGTGCCTTGAGCAGCGGTAACTCTTTTGCCGTCGACCGTGATGTTTATGTCTGCCATGAAATTGACTACCGGAACTTTCGCATTAGGCCAGCACTGGGAGGTGCTCGATCTTGCTTTCTTTCTCAAATGCGCAGGATTGACCTTCGAGGTGGTCTTCGAATTCCTGCCGGAATTTCTTCACTATGGAAATTGTAGGCATC
>MNGW01000018.1 GCA_001918935.1 Acidobacteriales bacterium 13_1_40CM_3_55_5
TGACGTGGAAAAAGCTTTTCAGGATGCCGCCTCCGTCGTCCGTATTGACCGGCTGCATTTTCATCGCTTCTCCAGCACGCCACTGGAGAACAACGTTGTGATCGGCGAGTGGAATCAGAAAGACGATCACATTTACTACTCCTGCAACAATTCCTTTCCTTCGTTTGCCATCCAATTTCTCTCCGCACATCTCAACGTGCATATCGACCGAATTCGCGTGCAGACTTCCGACATCGGCGGCAGCTTTGGCATAAAGATCACAAGTTATCCGCAGATGGCGGTGGTTGCGTTAGCTTCAAAGAAAGCTGGTGGAAGGCCCATTAAATGGGTGGAAACACGCTCCGAGCACATGACCTCCAGCGCGCACGGCAATGAGCGCACCTTCCGTGACACGCGGGTGGCTCTTGATAAGAATGGCGTGATCACCGCCATTACCTCACGGCACATTGATCTGGTCGCAAGTTTTCCCCGGCGTTTATCGATTCAAGAACGCGCGCATTGATTTCACTCAAACCGTGACCAATAAGTGCCCGGTCGGACCGAACCGCGGCTATTCCCGTATGCAGCATCTGTGGTTCCTGGAGCGGGTCATAGATATTTGCGCGCACGAACTTGCCATCCCCGGCGACGAAATGCGCATGCGCAATTACGTCCGCCCCGAAGAATTTCCCTACACTACGCCGAATGGCTGCGTTTACGACTCCGGAAACTACCCCAGGATGCTCGAACTGGCCAAGCAACTCATCGGTTGGGACGAGTGGAAGAAAACGCAGGCTGAAGCCCGAAAGCAAGGCCGGCTAATTGGCATTGGCATTGGTACGACGCTTGATTCTGGCACCAACAATTTTGGACAATCACAGATCGTTAATCCCGGCGCGCCGTTCTCGGGCAATTCGCAAGGCGCCAACTGCAAGCTGGATATCTACGGGGAAGTTGTGGTCGCGGTTGGTTCCTGTCCGCAGGGCCAGGGACATGAGACCACGGCGGCGCAGGTCGTTGCCGACGTATTAAATATCCCGCCAGATCTGATCACGGTGCGTACCGGGTTTGATACTGAGCGCAACGTCCACACCGGATTTTCTGGAACCTATGCCAGCCAGTTCGCCGTCTCCGGCTTGTCTGCGGTTCACGGCGCGGCCCAGAAACTCAAGGCCGAGATGAAGCGACTGGCGGCTTTCGTGCTTGAAACCAAGGACGACGATATTGAGTTCGGCGTGGGCGCGCAGGGCCCTGAACTTCGGGCCAAAAGCACAGGAAAGTCAATCAACTATTGGGGGTTGGCCAACATCGTCAATGTGAACAGTGCGGTGCTTCCTCCTGCAATGTATGACATCACGCTGAACTGCCGCTACATCTGGCGTGCGCCGTTCAAAGTTCCGGACAAGCAAAGGAAGTATGGCAACCTGACACTGACGTATGCATCGCAACTACACATCGCTGTCGTTGAAGTGGACCGCGAAACCTTTATCCCCGCATTTCTCGACTACGTTGCGGTAGATGACTGCGGCACGGTGATCAATCCACCCATCGTTGAAGGACAAGTGTACGGCGCGACCGCGCACGGAATTGGCGCAGCGTTGCTGGAGAACTGTGCTTACGATGCCGTCGGCAACATGCTGACCAGTACTTTCAGTGACTACACGCCCATCACCGCCGTAAACATGCCAAAAATCAAATACGGCCATATTCAAACTCCTTCGCCACATAGCTACAGCGGCGCCAAAGGTATGGGAGAAGGGGGCGCGGCCCCCATCCATACAATTTCAGCGGCCTTACAGGATGCGCTGTTCTCAAATGGCATCATCATTGAGGACTCATTCAATAATGCAGATAGTTTGTTCCGGGCATTAGTGGGGAAAGAAATCTGTCAGGCGGATAAGTTAGTGAAGCTGGAGCGGCGAGCATCGTGACGCGGTGCTTTTGCATTGGCTGTAAAGATACCGTCCGCCTCGGCATAGGATGAAACGGGTTTGCATTATCGGTTGCGGCGCCATCGGCAGCTTGTACGCGGCGCATCTCGCGCGTGTAACTGAGGTGTGGGCGTTTGTGAGGCGCGCAGACCATGCTCGTGTCTTGAATCGCGAGGGCCTGCGCGTTTCCGGAAAGCACAATTTTTCAGTGTCGCTAAAGGCGACGACGAATCCGAAGGAGCTACCCGATTTCGACCTTGGCATTGTCGCGACCAAGGCGACGCAGGTAGAAGAAGCCATCGCTGGAGCAGGTAAACACTTCGATAAGGGTGCGGTCATCTCGGCTCAAAACGGACTGGGCAGTGAAGAAATTATCGCGGAGCATACGCGGGGTTTGATTATTCGGGGCACAACATTCATGAGCGGGACGCATCACAGCGACACACATGTGCAGTACGAGTTGGACACTGCCACCTGGCTCGGACCGTACGAACCTCGCAACACCCCGATTGCAGTGGTCAAAGAAGCTGCGGAACTCATAATCGCTGGCGGATTGAAAGCCGAAGCCCTTGAAGATGCGCGGCCCGCCCAGTGGTCCAAGCTCATTTTCAATTCATCGGTAAATGGTGTTTCGGCGCTTACCGGCCTGCCGCACTCGCCTCACTTCGCGGCCGAGAAAGATTTGTCTGATCTCGGTCATCTACTTCATGACTTGATCGAAGAAGGCAAGACAGTGGCCGCAGCAGCGGGAATCAAGCTTCATGAGGATCCGTGGCAGATGAACAAAATCGGCGCGGTGACCAATCATCCGCCATCGATGCTGTACGACGTCCGCCACCAACTCCCGACTGAAGTAGATTTCTTGAGCGGCGCCATTGCGCGCGAAGCGCAACGTTTAGGTAAACCTGCTCCATTGCACACGGCCGTGTATCGCTTGATCAAAGGAAGGGAAGCGGCGTGGAACTTCAAAGATGAGAATAATCCGGTTGCTGCACGAGGCTAGAAAGAGAGCAGACTGAAGCTTCTCTTAATGAAACTATGCCCTGGCCTGTTGACCATACAAAACTCGACCGTGTCCGCGCCCTGATGAAGGATCAGGACCTTAGCGCTGTGGTCGTTCGCGCCCCAGATAACGTTCTCTATCTCACCAACTACTGGTGCATGAAGGGATACGATGCGGTCGTCTTCCCACGTGAGGGAGATCCCACTCTCATAGCTCTCGAACCCCAGCTTGCGGATGCCCAGCGCAACTCCTGGACGCGGGATATTCGCCTGTTCAAAGGTTATGACGAGCGCGATCCGCGTCCACCGCAATATCGTGCCCTCGATGTCACTCTCGAAGTGCTCAAGCACCGCGGTCTCACTGACAAGATCGCCGTGGAACTCAACATGGGTACGCAAAGTGCCGACCGTATGGTTGGCGAGCCAACGACGCCCACTCAGAACTACTTTGATGCTTTTCGAAAAGTCTCTGGCCAGGTGGTTGACGCTACGCCACTCCTCAACGAAGCTCGCTCAATCAAGACCACCCAGGAAATCGAGCGCATGCGTATAGCCAACGAACTGGCTACCCTGGCAATGGAGCACACACGCGAACACATGCGCCCGGGGATGAAAGAAAGTGAAGTGGGCGGCATGTACGAAGGTTTCGTCCACGGTCTGGGGGTTGGATATCAGGGAAAAGTCGAAATGGCACGGGCCTTCACTTTAGTGTGGTCGGGGAAAGGCATTGCGACATTCACCGCAACCGGCGACCGTCCGATTCAGAAAAACGAACCGACACTATTTGAGATCTGGGTCTGCGCGGATGGCTACTGGACTGATCTGACAAAGAACGCTTGTCCAGGCGAGCTCACGCCCGAATATCACAAGCTGCTCGATCTCTTGCTGAAAGTTTTCACCGAGGGAATCAAACACGCACGCGACGGCGCCAGCTTCCCTGATCTAGACCGCTTGATCCGAGCACGTATCGCCGAGGGCGGTTATCCCGGACAGCCATCCCATCCCATCTGTCACGGTGTGGGAGCGCGAGCGCACGAGCCTCCCTATGCGCACCAGGCGGGTTCGGGAACGATTCGCAAAGGCATGGTGCTCGCCATTGAACCCGGCATTTACTGGCCAGGCGGCGGAGGCTTGCGATTAGAAGACAATTTTCTAATCACCGAGAAAGGGAACGAAAAACTGTGCGCATATCCCGACGATTTTCGATTAGCGCGGGCGTGATCACTCAAGAGGCCTTATCTTGAAAGCAGCCCGTAAGACGACCATCAGCCGGATTCCTCCAGTGGCGGAAAAGGTCTTTGCTGAGATCGACGAGCAATCGCTCGTCTCCATGTGCTGTGACGTCATCAATATTCCCAGCCCGACGGGGCATGAGGGCAGGATGGCTGACTACATGCGCTCGCTCTGGGAAAGCATGGGCCTCCAGGTCACCTGGCAGGAAGTCGAAGAAGGACGTGCCAACGTGATCGCCCGCTGGGAAGGCGACGGCAACGGCCAATCCTTGATGTTCAATGGCCACATGGATACGTCGAACTCCGGCGAGGAAGAATTTCTCACCGGTATCGGATATAAACCTCGCGCCGTTATCAAGAACGGGATGATTTACGGTCTGGGCATTTACAACATGAAAGGGGCTTTGATCTGCTACACGCACGCGGTGCGCGCGCTCCAGAAGGCGGGGGTGAAACTCGATGGCGACATCATTCTGGCCGCCGTCGTCGGAGAAATCGAAAAGACGCAATGGAAAGAATTTCGCGGCCGCGAATACCGTGGCTACGGGGTAGGCACGCACTATCTCGTCAATCACGGAGTACTGCCTGACATGTGCATCCTGGGAGAACCGACCGACATGCAGGTAATCCTCGAGCATTATGGATCGCTTTGGGTTCGCATTTCGGCCAGCGGCATGTACGTCCACACCGCTTTTGCTGAAGGGCGTTCGGAGAACAATTCCATTCGACGCCTCTACGATGTTCTGGATGACGTGCTGAAATGGATTCCGGGCTGGGAAGGTCGTACGGCTCATGGCGGACATAAAGGTATCGCCAACCTGGGCTGCATTCGTGGCGGCCATCCCTGGCGGGTCAGTCGAACTCCAGAAAAAGCCGAGCTGTTCCTCGATTTGCGAGTGCCTCCGAACATGCCGATGCAAGAGGCCCGGCGCGAAGCCAGAAAATTATTTATTGAACTGAAGAAACACTATCCAGATTATGGCCTGGAATTCGAAACCTATGTTTCCGTTCCCGGGGCGACGATCAGCGCCGATCACCCGATGGTGCAGGCAATCGAAAAAAATCACCAGCAAGTCATGGGACAACTACCCAAGCGTGATGTCGTGCTTTGGTGTTCGGACGCTTCAGTGATGACCCGCTACGCGATTGAGGCCGTGAATTACGGGCCATCGAGTGGCCCGCGGGATGCCGAAGGAGAAAAAGTCAGTATCAAAACATTGGTGGACATCACGAAAATCTACGCCCTGACTGCCGCGGAGCTGTGCGGTGCGCATTAGGGAACGGCATCAGTCGCCGTCGCTAAATCCAAAGTTGGGGCTTAACCCTGAGGTTAGAGTTGCCGAGTCAAACGGAAATTCATCGTCGTTACAAGAACGTTCGCTCTCGCATGGCGACCGCTGGATTGGACGCCCTGATTATCTGCGGCAATCAGTACGCCGGCTTCGAGGGTGCGGTTTTCTATGCGTCGGGGTTCGAGATTGTACACCGCTATGTGTATGTTCTACTGCCTTTTGAAGGCGAGCCCACGCTGGTTTTTCCTCGCGAAGCCCGCTGGATCGGCGACAAAGCCAAGCCTTGGGTTAAAGATCAGGTCTGGCCGGATGTCCCCGGCCGATGGATACGCGACCGCGCCGAGCAGTGCAGGTGGAAACGCGTCGGCGTATACGGCATGAACTTCATCATGGCCGTGGGTGACTATCGCGAACTGCTTCAGGCGCCTCTGGAACTCGTGCCTTTCGACTTTGAGTTCGACATGGCGCGAGCGGTTAAGAGTGAAGAGGAACTCGTCGAAGTCCGCGACGCAATGGACATCATCCTGGAAGGTTTTTGGTCGCTGGTGGATGCGTACGAGCCAGGCAAGACGGAAGCGGAAATTATGGCGCCCGCAGTCGAACGTTTTTTTGCTCGCGGGGCTGGCCCACGCATGATGAACATCGTTCTCTCCGGTGCACACGGGCAGGCTGAGGCGCACTTCAAGGTGCCAGGCCAACGCGCCGTCGCGGGTGATGACCTGCTGCTCTACTCACTGGAGATCACTGGCGCGGGCGGCTACTGGGTTGAGTTTTCTCGTCCGCTGCTACGCGGCAAACTGAGTCCGACCACACAGAAAATGGCCGAGGCTTACCCCGAGGCACTAGAGGCGGCGCGGAAAGACACGGCTTCTCGCTCGGACACCTCTCCGGACATTCGATTGGAACGACGATGATTGAACACCCCGCCATCGGCGCGAACTGCGATGTGCCGCTTGAGGAGAACATGATTTTTTCACTCCACCCGCAGGTCGTGGATCAGGATGCTACGGTCTGCCTCTACACGCAAGACACGTACCGCGTTGGGAAAGCCGAGGGCGAATGTCTGGCCGACGTTCCATGGCGATTTTTCACGGGGCAAGAGACGAAGGAGAATGTCGCACCCTGAAGTTTCAAATAAAGCTGGCACATCCCGCCTGAAAAGCGGTATGGGACTAAATAACATCAAGGGACGCGGGAAAAATAAATGAAGATTTGCGTGATCGGCTGTGGTGCTGTGGGCAGCCTGTTTGCTGCACACCTTGCCAAAGCCGGCGAGGCTGAAGTCTGGGCTTACGACGTCTGGCGGGAACATACCGACGCAATCCGAACAAACGGCCTGAAACTTTCGGGAGCGGCTGACTTCACAGCCCGGTTGAATGCTACTAGCGATGCGAAAGAATTGCCGCGCTGCGATTACGGTATTGTTGCGACCAAGGCCATCCACACAAGACCTGCCATTGCACAGACAGAACACATCTTCGACACGAAGAGTGCCGTTTGTTCAGTCCAAAACGGCGTCGGTAACGAGGAAATCATCGCCGAGCACGTGAAATACGTGATCCGTGGCACGACCTTTCCCGCTGGACATCCCATCGCACCGGGTCACATCGGGTATGACATCAAAGGAGACACTTGGATTGGTCCTTTCGAAGCGAGTAAGACTCCGATGGACAAGGTCGAAGAACTAGCGGGGGTAATGACGCGCGCGGGAATGAATACTATCGCCATGCCAGACGCTCGCGGGGCGCAGTGGACCAAGCTGATTTTTAACGCGGCAACCAATCCGGTTGGAGCGCTCACCCTGCTCCATCACGGAGCTGCCGCACGATTTCAGCCTACAAATCAACTGTTCAACGATCTCATCCTCGAAGGTGAGGCAGTAGCGAACAAGCTGGGGATTGTACTCCACGGTGATCCTCGTCAACTGGTGCAAAAAGGCGCGACCGCTCCAGGCAAGCACAAAGCTAGCATGCTGCAGGACGTGCTTGCGAAACGTCAGACAGAAGTGGATTTCATGAACGGCGCAATCGTGCAGTGGGGCAAGAAGGTCGGAGTGCCCACACCACTAAATAAAGCCCTGTGGGAGCTGATTAAAGGGCTGGAGTGTTCCTGGAGCGATCCCGCTTAAAGCAGCGCGGAAGCCTAGGAAATGTCCCAACAATTTGAAAGCAGAATGCACAGAAGCCGGGAGCTACCTGGAACTGATGAACCTTCCATTCAACATCGGCGTGCTGCAATTGAGCATGGAACCGGTCCGCGAAACCGTGGCCATGGCCAAGGCCTGTGAACAGGCGGGATTCGATACGTTCTGGATTGCGGAAGCGTATCCCTGGTGGCGCAAGCATTCCTTTGAAGCGCGTTCTTCAACCGCAATCCTGGCTGTGATCGCGCGTGAGACCGCACGTATTCAACTGGGATGGGGAATCATCTCTCCTTACACCCGGCATCCGGTGCAGATCGCAATGGAAGCGCGTGTGATGCAGGACCTGGCTGGCGACCGGTTTCTTTTGGGGCTAGGCGCCTCCAAGATTTTCATGAAAGAAATTGGTGAGGGAGAAGGGGAGAAGGTTGGGCCGGCGACGGTAATGCGCGAGAGCATCGAGATCGTGCAAGGAGTGCTCGAGGGAGATGAATTCCGCTACCAGGGAAAAGTCTTTGCCGCCGACGTTCCTCCGTTGAAAAGGGATGCACACGCGCCACGCGGAGTACCACCCATTTACGTTGCGGCTACCGGACCCGTTCTGCAGAAGATGTCAGGTGCGGTTGGAGACGGGCTTTTGACGGCCAGCATTACAACCCCTGAGTTTGTGCGCTACTCGCGTAAGAACATGGAAGAGGGCGCGCGCAAAGCAGGCAAGGACGCCTCGAAGCTGGTGCTGGGATCTGTAATTGTGGGGAGCATCGGACGCGACTCTATTAAAGGGAAGGAAGGTGCTCGTGAGCAGGCCGCGATGTACCTGGCTAACAAAGTGCAAAATATTAGAGGCTCCGCCGACGTGCTACTCGAGTGCGCAGGCCTAACCTTCGACGAGCTAAGGCCGGTAGCTGACGCCATGGAAAAAGGCGGGCGCAAAGCCGCAGCCAAGGCGGTTACTGACGAGATTTTACGTAAGGTCTTCCCCATCGCAGGGACGCCGGAGGAGTGCATCCAACGCATTGAAGAATACCGTGAGGCTGGATGCACTCACATCATGCTGGAAATCTGGGGCGATGACCGCACAGGGCAGGCCAGACTTTTCGGCGAGGCAGTGCTGCCGCACTTCAGGAAATAGCCACAGAGCACAGACAGGAGAGCGAATCAGGGAACTATCATTTGTCGAATCTGGGAACTAGCCAAGGTGTCCGGTTGATCCTCTCACGATTTTACTAAACTCCTCATCGCTTAGTAACCCACGCTTGGCAATGGCCCGCTTTTTCACAGCGGCTAAAACCGCAGTACGCTGCTCTGGCGTAATTGAGAGGCCGAGTTCTTTGCACTTGAGATCGATATTGTCCAGTCCGCTTTTTTTCCCGAGAACGATGCTCCGCTGGGCGTGCACGAGTTCCGAGGAGTAAGGCTCGATCGCCTCAGGGATATGAAACTGGCTGGCTACGGCGCCGCTTTCGCGCATGAAAAGGTTTTCGCCGACTAGCGGTTTCCATGCTTCGAGCGTGTAATTCGCCGCTTTCCGGACCACTTCCGAAACTTCTCGCACTTTGCCCAGCTTCAAATCGACTGGGACGTTATAAAGGCACTGCAGTGCGAGCGCAATCTCACAGATATCGGCATTGCCCGCACGTTCACCCATACCATTGATTGTGCCTTGGATCCATGAAGCGCCGCCGCGCACGGCAGCAACTGCGCAGGCAGTAGCCATACCGAAATCGTTGTGACCGTGAAAGTGAACAGGCACCTCCTTGCCAACCCAGGCGCACACTTCGCGCACCAGAAACTCTACTGCTTCCGGTCCACAGGCGCCGATGGTGTCAACCACCACGATTTCTTTGGCGCCGGCGTCCATCGCGGCAAGATAGACACGTTTCAGGAAGTCGAGGTCGGTGCGGGTGCCGTCCACGGCAAAGAAGGCTACAGTGATGCTGTTCTGTTTTGCGAAAGAGACCGCATCGCCGACCCGGCGCAGGACTTCGTCCCGTGAAATGCCATAGGCGCTGAGTTTGATGTCACTGGTAGGCGCTTCAATAATGGAAGCGCGCAAGCCGAGTCTGACGAGTTCCTCAACGTCGGCGCGTACGGCGCGCGAGAAGCCCCACAGCTCGGCTTTCAAATTCGCTTTTAACATCAACTGGATGGCTTCGGCGTCTTCCGCTGAGACTCGGGGGAATCCGGCTTCAATTCGGCTCACGCCCAGCTCGTCCAACTGGCGAGCGATGTCCACCTTCTGCTGGGGGGAGAAAACAACACCCACCGTTTGCTCACCGTCGCGAAGCGTGGTGTCGTAGAAACGGACGGTTTTGGATCGAAATGCGGAACGAATTTCCGGCCGTGAGTTAAGGTCGCTGACCCAGATTTGGGAGTTCGTGATCATGGTTGAAACTTGTTGGAGGATCTGGGCATGCAAACTCGTTGCCGGCGGAATGCCAACCTAAACCAGTGCCCCGCGTGGGCTACGACTGCAGCCGGTCCCTCGAACCTAGCGCACTTCCTGCTTTGCTAATACCGATGGCTTGCGGCCGTAGGCTTCTTCCCACGAAATAACGCGATTGCGCAAGATGCCGATGTTTTCGATTTCACATTCCATGACATCGCCGACCTTCAAGTACCAGGCTTTGGGATCGCCGGAAAAAGCGGCGACACCGGAAACCGTTCCCGTCGAAACCACATCGCCTGCGCTATAGCCCATGGGCGAATAGTGCGAGAGAATTTCGGGAATCTTGACTGACATCTTGCTGGAATGCGAATGCTGGCGCGGCTCTCCATTGACGCGTAGGTCCATAGCGAGATTGTGCGGATCAGAAATTTCATCGGCGGTGACGATCCATGGTCCCAAAGGGCAGAAGGTATCAATGCCTTTGCAGAAGCTGAAGACGCCGGATTTCATCTCGCGGCGCTGGATATCACGCGCAGTAATATCATTGAAAATGACGTAACCCCCAACGTAGTCGCGGGCTTCTTCTGGGGTGAAGTTTTTACCGGTCTTCTTCAGTACCACCGCGAGTTCGAGCTCGTAATCCAATTCCTGCGTGAGGTGTTCGGGATAAACTACGGCCTCGTCGTGACCGATGATGGCGTCGACGTTCTGGAAGAACACGATCCATGGCATCACGGGGTGGGAAAACCCGGCATGAGTGGCTTCCTCGTGGTGCTCGCGGAAGTTTCCCGCGGTGTGGAAAAACTTCTTTGGAATGATTGGCGCCTTGAGTCTTATTTCGTCTTCAGCATAAAAGATCATTTCACCCTGGGGCCCAGCCGCACCGTTTTGCAGATGCAAGGCAAATTCAAAAGCCTTGTGAGCGGCTTCCAGACTTGTGTCGCCGCCCTCGAAGAGCGCTCGCATGTTCGCTGGTACGAAAGCGTCGGCAAGACGGACATGAGCATTTTCGCCCTCGACGTCACGCAAATACAGAGCGCAGGCCGAATTCAAGTCGACAATGCGACGGTCAGTTGTTAGGGCTCCGATGCATGCCTGCCGGACCGGATTTTCGAAAGTGACAAGTCGCATAGGAATACGGCAGAATGGCCCGCCGCGAATGCTAAAGAGTGTATTGGCAGGCGTCAGAGTTGTCTAGAAAGCGTTCGTGGTTTCTCCCACTCCGAGTCCATCGGGCATTGGCGGAGTTCCATGCTCGAATTGCTTTGACTTGATCGGCAATCTTCTCGATCTCTCGGCGCCGGACCACCGGCATTGACATCCGTGGCTAGACTAGCGTTCCGGCTTCTTCCAGATGCCGCGATCGTGCATAAGCCGGATCTGGCGCTTGATTATTTTTTGGCGGTATTCAGCATGTTTCATGGGCTCTCGCTTCAGATATAGGTTCTTGGGATAGATCGGCTTTTCGTAAAGCAGCTGATAAAGTTCGGTACGCAGATCTTTCAGCCAGTTGTCCCACTGCGCCCGCGCCCGGTGGTCGCGAAGAGCCTCAATGTCGATCACTCCCGCCACATAGGTTGAGCCTCCGCCGTACTCGTGGCGTCCTACGATCTGGCCTTTGTAGTTGATGATGAAGGAGCGTCCGCCGAAGGTGTCGATTGGGGTGACTTCCTCGGGGAATAGGTAATAAGTCCCGAGATTAGGGGCGACAATATACATATTGTTGTCGAGTGCACGTGCCCGGCTCTGGATCTCGAAGATTTCATTTCCGGTTGCGGGGTGCGGGTACGAGGCGCGATATACAACCTCGGCTCCGTTCAGGGCCAGCGCCCGCGCATTCTCGGGATACGATCCTTCGTTTGCCATCATGATGCCCATGCGGCCGATTTCGGTGTCCACGACGGGCCAGAAAGCCTCCAGGTTGCGGCCGTATTTCTCGATCCACCAGTCGTAGACGTCGTGCGGGCACACTGAATGTTCCACCGGAAACAGCGGTGAAACCTTGTAGTGCTTGAGAATTACCTTTCCCTTCGGGTTGATAATAAAGCCGACGTTGAAGAAGCGGTCTTTCAGGTCGGGGTGTCGCGCCTTGGCCTGGGCGATGATGAAAGCGTTGTACTCGCGCGCGATTTTCCCCAGTTCTTCGGTTTCTTCCCCGGGTATGTCGATGGCGCACTCCCGCGCGAACTTCACATGATCGAGATCGAGTACCTCGTCGTTGAAGGCCTCCTGCGGAGCCGCTTCGGAGATTGCGATGAGACGCACCGGAATACCCAGGGCGGAAAGCCAACTGGCTGCCTTGACCAGATGATGCAGATGATCGAGGTTGATCTTGATGTCCTTACGGCGCCGAATTCCACGAACAGAAGGAATGAGCCCAACGGCGGTGTACGGTTTGACCACGGCTGTGTCCTCGCTGCATGGCGCCGGATGGGCGAGCAGTGCCCGGCTGCAAAGATTTTTTGGCAAGGAGGACTCACCGTCCCCTTGCCTGGATGCTTTTAGAACGTAATCCGGAACGAAAGCTGGAACTGGCGTGCCGGGGCGACGAACTTCGGCGTCCCGAAACTGCCGGTGACGTCAGTGACGTGGTGGGCCACTCCTTCGGTGTCTCCGCCAGGAGTGCGAGAGTGAAACGGTGTCGAACGTCGTTGTCCCCGACTGCACGGTCCAGGTTCGGCAGCAGGTAGTTTTCGGGAGTATTAGGCAAGTTGACTGTAGTGGCGATGTCGATGGATTTGGAGAATGTGTAGTTTGCCAAAAAGTTGAAGTGGTGGGTAAGGAAAGCAGTACTAGACTTTCCCCCAACCAGCCCTTCCCCGGCAAGCCAAAGACCAAACCCCGCCCCAGATTCAGTGAAACTGCACCACTACCCCCCAATGCTGTTGGCTACTTCATCGGGCTCAGGCTCATTAAGCGCAGCGTTTCAGCATATCTGACAGTTCCCGTTTGATCTGCAGCAGGCGTTCCTGCCGTGAGGCGCGAGCTGAGTTGTCCAGAGCGGTATGTTTGTCCCGAACGCGATGACGGCCATTGAAGTCCTGTAAATCTTGCATCTCTTGCTTTAGGCTGGTGAGGCGTTCCGAGACATAGTTAGCATCCATCATGCGACGATCATACGCCCTATTACGCTGGGGCGCGTGCGCCGACATGGATGCTCACATCTATTTTGAATAGAGATTGTCAATTCTCTGCATGATCCGGTCGGTAATCGGGCTTCCGTTCGGCATTCTGAACAGATCGTCCGCTCTTTGCATGTGCATGGCAGTGAGGATTGCCGCCATTAACCCGATTAGACGTTTACGACTCTCTTCCATCGGGAAAAATCCTAGGCTTTCGCCTTTCATTCGTCCATCACTGGAATACGGTATGAACTGTATCGAACAACTCACCTCTATTGTGGCACCCTTACGCATTGGCACCCCCCATGCCGCCAGAAAAGCCAGCCGACGAACAGGCCCCGCACGCAACGCAACCCGCCGACGAGCGGCCGCACGGGGTTAGGGTCATCAATCCTGGCGACCAAGTCCGCTGGCTAGCTCTCGCCGATACCGCCCTCCGTCACGCACCCACGGAACAAGATGTAGCCGAGATGGAAGCTCTAGCCCGCGAGGAACAAGCCTTCATCAAGCGCCGGATTCGTCGCACTGCTGAAAAAGTCAAAAGGCAGAGTAAGTCCAAACAGTAAGTGTGAGGGACAGTTCAGAGGTACGCGATGGCGTTCCAAAAACGTCGCAGTTCGCAACTCCCTAAATCATTGTCCGATTAGAATCAGGAAACGACGATCTTAGCGTTCCGAATTCACATGTTTGTTTCGCGGCCCGAAACTCCCTGTGAGACGAGATCTCCTAGAAGGGCTAAAGGCAGGGTCTGATGTAATGGCGACTTTACGACA
>MNGW01000069.1 GCA_001918935.1 Acidobacteriales bacterium 13_1_40CM_3_55_5
GACCGGTTCTGGCAGACATGTTGAACGAGGTTCTAAAGCAGATCGAGCAGCGCAAGCGGTTTGTCCTTACCTCCCACGCGCGCCCGGATGGAGATGCTGTGGGATCGACGCTGGCTTGCTGCCAGATCTTGCGCGCCATGGACAAAAACGCCGAAGTTATTCTGCACGATGGTGTTCCCCGCATCTACCAGCCGCTGCCCTTTGCCAACACAGTGGTGAAAGCGGATAGGGTGAACGGAAATTACGATGCTGCCATCATCCTGGAATGTGACAGCATCCAGCGCACCCGGCTGCAAGGGCTGGAGCAGCAGTTTCTCATCAACATTGATCATCACCTGAGTGGGCGACAGTTTGCTCACATCAATTGGATTGACCCGAAGGCGGTTGCCACTGCGGAAATGGTCTACCGCCTGGCTCGGGAAGCAGGAGTCACAATTTCCCCAATGATCGCCACTTGCCTCTACACCGCGGTGCTCACGGATACAGGTTCGTTCATGTTTCAAGGCACTAGCGAGCACACTTTCGCGCTGGCGCGGGAACTTGTACTTGCCGGCGCTGATCCGGCGCAGTGCGCGCGCAGTGTTTACTTCGGGCATTCTGCCGCGAAGATGCGTCTGCTGGGCGCAGCGCTTTCCAATCTGCATTGCGATGGGAAGTTGGCGTGGATTTCGGTATCCCAAGGGCAGATGGAGCAGTGCCAGGCAAAAGACGAAGACTGCGAAGGCCTGGTAAATTACGCGCTCTCTATTCAGGATGTTGAAGTCGCAGCATTTTTCCGTGAACTATCCGACGGACGATTTCGAGTGAGCATGCGCAGCAAGGGGTTGTTGAACGTGGCCGCTGTCGCCGAGCGTTTTGGTGGGGGCGGTCATGAATGCGCCAGCGGCTTCTCGGTCGAAGGTCCTCTGTCCGATGCGGTGGCGCGCGTGCTCGGGCAATTGAGAATCGGTCCCTCAGCAGAATAGACATTTATGGATATATCCCTGGCAAGGCAGATTGTTTCGTTCGCCGGTGCACTGCTTATTCTGGTCGCCTATACCGGCCAACAAATGAACTGGATGAATGCTCGCAAGCCGGCATACAACATGTTGAATGCCCTCGGCTCCGCGATTCTCGCCTATATCGCTTTCCGTCCATTCCAGATCGGGTTTGTGGTGCTGGAAGTTGCCTGGGCGCTTATCAGTGTCTACGGGCTGATTCGCCCGAGGCAGCAGGAATGAAGGGATTTACGATTTACGATTTACGATTGACGAATTCACCACTACCCGCCCTTGATCCGAAATTGAAAATCGTAAATCGACAATCGTGCTTGCCGGTGCTGCGTTGAACCAGCGCTCTCGTTCTTACACAGATTGGCTGCTGCTGGCCGGTTTTTGTGGTTTTTTGTTTTTCTGGGGTCTCGGATATTTCGGCCTGATTGGCGCCGATGAACCGCGCTATGCCCAGGTAGCGCGCGAAATGCTCGAACGCCGTAATTGGATTACCCCCTTCCTGGATGGCAAGCCGTGGCTGGAAAAACCTGTCCTCTATTACTGGGAAGCAATGTTGGTCTACAGCGTTGCCGGGGTGAGCGATTGGGCTGCGCGTGTTCCCTCGGCTTTGAATGCCACCTTGATGTCGATTGCGGTCTATTTATTTCTGCGACGTTTTCGTCCGGCGTTTCAACTCGATGGCGCCCTGATGACAGCCTCGGCAGCGGGAGTGATTGGCTTTGCCCGCGCCGCGTCCATGGATATGCCACTTGCGGCGATGTTCACGATCGCATTGCTCGGCTGGTATGGTTGGTATGAGAGTGGAGCGAAGCGTTACCTCGCGCTGTTCTACGTTTCTCTGGGATTGGCAACCCTGGCGAAGGGGCCCGTGGCACCGTTTTTGGCAGCCGCAATCATTATTATTTTTGCCGTAACCGCCACACACCTGATACTGGTTGTACGCACCTTTTGGATTCCGGGAATTGTTCTCTTTTGTGCGATCACCCTGCCCTGGTACATAGCGGTTCAAATTAAAAATCCAGAGTTTTTCAGGGTCTTCGTTCTGCAGCACAACTTGGCACGCTTCGGGACTGACCTCTATCAACATAAAGAATCGTTCTGGTATTACGTGCCGGTCCTTTTGTTGGGATTGATCCCTTGGACCGTCTTTGTCGCCGCGGCTCTGCTCGACAGCATTCGGGCCTGGTGGTCCGAACGAAAGCAATCGTTTCAGCCTGAGAATGCATTGAACGTTTTTTTGGTGACCTGGCTGATCGTGCCCGGCGTTTTCTTTTCCTTCTCACAATCGAAACTTCCAGGCTATATGCTGCCGGCGCTGCCTGCCGGGACATTACTGCTGGCAGAGTACATTCGACGGCGTGTCCTGATGGCGGATCCGCGCCCAGATTATCTCCTAGTAATTTGTCATTCGATTGTGGCGGCATTTCCACTGATTCCAGCGCTCATGCTGAACTACATTCCTCTTCAGCATCGACTGCCATGGGGCAGTGCACTTGCGATTTCCAGCGCACTCGCTGCCGCGCTGGCGATCGCGATGGTGGTGACGTTGCGTACCCAGTTAGGTCTGGGCATGCTCAGGTTTGTGACCCTGATTCCGGTGGTGCTATCTCTGGCTGCCGTATTGCGCAATGCAGCTCCCACGCTGGATGCAACTCTGTCCGCGCGTCCGCTGGTCAATCAGATCGATCGGATGGAGAACAAGCGATTGCCCATCGCGGGCTTTCGTCTGTCGCGAGAGACGGAATACGGTCTCGAGTTTTACCGCAATCAGATCATCGCGAGATACAACTGGGGACAGATACCGTTTGGAGAACATCTAGTTGTTGCCCCAAGCGGACTGCAGAGTGCAATTGCTGAAAAAGTAGCGGACCGGCGCGTGCTGTATCTGGGAACCTTTGCGCCGCAGGGATTAGATTATTACTGGGTAGGGGCGAAGGGCAGCCATTAGCAGCTAAGCGTCGAACCGTAATCCGCGCGCATCCGATATTGCTTGTTCATGTTCCCGCGTTTGCCTGCTGCTCGCTAAAGCACTACACTCCATTTTCGCGACACCAACGCTTGCCGCTATAGCCTCTCAGGAGCCACGGTTGGAAATTCTCGATCTTAGACACTTTTCCTCCGTGGACCTGCGTGCCTTGCTGAATGACGAAATCCAGCTGTGGGGCCGGCTTCTTTCGTGGGACTATAGTGGCTCCGCCGATATGATTCTGCGCTATGTAGACGCGAAAATCCTGCCCGGCTATGCTGCGATTGATCGGGGGCGCATTTTCGGGTACGCATTTTTTGTGTACGAAGGCAGTAAGGGCGTCATCGGCGATTTGTTTGTGGCTAATGGCGATCGCCTTCCTGACCCTCACGAGGTGGAATCACGCCTGCTGATGCATGTGATTGAAACTCTGCAACAGTCTCCGGGTATTCATCGCGTCGAAGCGCAATTGCTGGCTCACGAAGCCGGATTGGTTGCGCGTCCCTTCGTGGATCAAGGTTTTCAGCGTCACGCCCGGCTCTTCATGGTTCTTCCGCTGGTGAAAGCGAGCAAACCGGCAGCCAAGGCTCAATCAGAGATTGAAATCCGGCGTTGGTCGGAGCCCGATTACCAGTCTGCGGCGGCCGTGATCACTACCGCTTATCGCGGCCACGTGGATTCTCAGATCAACGATCAATACCGCACGCTGAGCGGCTCGTTACGTTTCCTGAATAACATCGTGCGCTTTCCAGGATGCGGAACCTTTGATCCTGATTCGTCTTTTGTTGCGGTGCACAAGCAGACGCGAAGTTTGGCTGGGCTTATTTTATGTTCTCGAGTGCGGCATGACGTGGGCCACGTCACGCAATTGTGCGTGCTGCCCGAGTACCGCTCGCATGGAATCGGGCAGTCGTTGCTGGCAGCCACAGCAGTGAATCTTCAGCAGCGTAATTTCTCAACGCTGTCGCTTACCGTCACTGAGGCCAATACGCACGCCATAGATCTCTATCGCTACTTGGGATTCGATATCAAACGCGTTTTCGATGCTTTCGTTTGGGAAGGTTAGATTTTCGGGAATCAGCGTCTCAGTAACCACATCACCCATCCCGCCACGAAGACTCCGCCCACGAACATTGCGAAGCAGTAAAGACCGTAACGGATCTGCTCGCGCGCGTCGTTCCGCTGCGTGATGCCGAAAACGATAGAAGCGAATACGGAGAACAGCAATGCGGCGGTGAAATGGGATAGTTCCAGAGTCATTTGGGCCAGGATCATTTGTGCCATGATCATGGTTTCTTTCCGATAGCGATATGATAAGCGTCTGCCACGCTGATGAAATTCAGCAGTCCGGCGACAATGATGAATTTCGTGCCATAGTCGGCGGTGGCGTGCGCAATGGCTCCCTGTCCCCAGTCCATAACACGAGTCACGATATAGAGCCCGCCTGCTCCTAAATCACCGACAAACCCCAGGATGTCGAGAATATCTCCACCATTCGGACGGTAGACACGCCCTTGCATCGCGAGCCCAAGGAAAAACATGGTAGTGATGGAGAACATGAGCAGCAGGCCACGAATCCAGCGTTTCTGGATGAGGTGACCCGCGCCGGGAATCAGCCAACCCAAGGCGGGCGCGAGCACCGACATGGTGGTCATTGGCTGCGTTGTCGTGGAGTTTCTTACTTCCACAGTTTTCGGTTTGCTTACCGACGAATTTGCCATTCAGATGGTCACGATCTCGTTTTGAATTTTACCGGTTACTTCCGCCGCCTTAGGCCGGACCAGCACGTTGACTTCGCTGCGGACGCCGAATTCGGGCAGATAAATTCCGGGTTCGATGGAGAAGCAGGAGTTGGCCAGAATGCGTCGATCATCGTGAACCTCGAGATCGTCCATGTTGGCGCCGTTGGCATGGACATCGGTGCCGATGGAATGCCCGGTGCGATGAATGAAATATTCTCCGAAGCCGGCCTTTTTTATATGTCCGCGGACCGCTCGATCGACTTCCCATCCAGCGATCTGACGTTCCGCGGCGACAGCTTCCTTCACGGTCTTCACTCCGGCGTCGCGCGCTTGAGAGACGATCTGGAATATCTCGCGCATACGATCCGATGGGGCCTTGCCCACGGATCCCGTCCACGTAATATCGTAGTACACAGCGTCGGGCGTATTCTTCTTGGCCCAGACATCCAGCAGGACGAAATCGCCTTGACGGATGGGGGCAGAAGTCTTTTCCTGCGGCTCGTAATGCGGGTTGCCGCTGTTGGCATTCACGGCAACGATGGGCGGGTCGTCCGTAATCAGATTTTCACGGGCGAAAGCCTCCATGAACCAGTGTTGAATGTCACTCTCGGTTGTGCCGCCATTGCGGACGCGGCGACCGATCTCCTTGAAGGCGGCGGCGGTGATGGAGTCAATCGCATCGCGCGCAGCAAAGTGAGTCTTGATCTGCTCCTCGGTCCAGGTAGCTTCGAATTGCGCCACCAAGTCACCGGAACTGACCACGTTCTTGCCCAGCCCGCGGATCATTTCCAGCGTGCCGCCGTCCACCAACGAAACGTAGAAGACCAGGTTGTTCGGCGAATATTGCATGGCGATGTCGCGAAAATTCGATAACATCGCCTTCACCTGGTCGAACAGCTCTTGCCAGCCCGCATACTGGAGCTTGCTGCCGGGCAGAGTGTCCAGGTGGCCGGATTCAATTTTGTGGACAAGTTTAACCGGCTCTCCCTTGGCAGGGATGACATAAAACCACCGTCGCGTGACCATCAGGCCAGCGGGAATTCCAAGAACGCGATATGCAATGGGATCGCGATGGTGATGATCATAGAAGAGCCACGCGTCCATATTGCGTTCACGCAGGACAGCTTGTATGGCTGGAAGGTTCATCGGCAAACAACCATTCTAAACAACTGCGCGGTTTTGAGCGAATCGTGCTGAGTTCTATGCGCGCAGCTAGGAAAGAATTTGCTGCTCCATCTAGCTTGCCGGAATGTTGCTGGTACGTACTTTTTTGTCATAAATCCAGAGCAGTGCCGCGGTAGCCACGCCCACCGCAGTGACAGCCCACCAGATCCGGCCGGGCTGGTGCTTGACCTCTCCGAAATGATGAATCAGCAGTCCACCGAACCAGCCCCCGATAAGAGATCCGATTCCAATGGGTAAAAAGGCAAATCCCATATATGTCCCCTGTTGACCCGGAGGCGCGAGGCGGGAAATGTATTCGTAGTAACGAGGCGATTGGGTGATCTCGCCGAGAGAAACCGCGAACAGTGTCACTACCACCATCAGCACTGAGGGATGCACGATCAGAATTACCCACGCGAGGGCTGAAATCAACGTGCCCAGCGTGATGGCGCGGAGAGCCGGTATCCGTTGCGTGAGAAAACTTACAACCATCTGTAGTGCTATCACGGTCAGTGGCCCGGTGACGAGCAGCAGTTCGGTGTTCGCGTTTGGATCGATGTAATCATGAACGTACAGAGGCAGGATGATGAATTCTTGCCAGTAGACAATCCAATATCCAGAAAAAATCAAAAGAAAAAGCATGAAGCGCGGGTTGGAGAGGACAGTTACGAAATTTTTTGCTGCCTGGCCCAGGCTGACGGTCTGCGTCTCACCCGAGCGCTGCGGCTCTTTAAAGAACAGCAACACGGCGAAGAACATTAAAAACACGCTCAATGCCGCCACACGAAATACATTTTCCACACTCATGTGCTGGTGGACCCAGGATGCGACGTACGGTCCAGCAGCTCCGCCGATGTTCACTAACGTGTAATAAATGGAATAACCGATGGAACGAACGTTCTCCTTGGACGCGCGCGCTGTTGTCCCGACGACGCAAGGCTTGACCAGCGCGATGCCCAGAGCAGGGAGCATCAACACCAGAGCTACCAGCACGCCCAGCGGCATGGCATTGCGGATAGGAGCGAGCCAAGATGCCCCCAGGGATCCGAGTAAGAAGTACGAGCAACTGAGGATCAGGTAGGCTAGCGACAGTGACCGTCGAAAGCCGAGCCGGTCGGCGAGAGTTCCGCCGAATGCAGCTAGAAACCATACCAGTCCGCCGAATAATCCAGTCAGGCTGCTGGCTTGCTTGACGTCAAAATTCAAACTCTCGTGAAGATACCGCGCAAGAGAAGCGAAGGCAGCGTAGTAAGACAGCCGTTCGAACAGTTCGCTGATGTTCGCGACCCAGAAGGGACGCTCGAAGCCGGTGCGAATCTCATGCAGGCGTTCGGCAAAGGTCATTGAGTTCTCTCTGAGCGTGTGGCGCGGGCGCCCTCGCCCGCGTCATTGCGACGCGAATAAAGCCTTCCTGACTTCCTCGGCAGCCAGTCCTGTCACACGGATGATCTTCCTGCGGCTGCTTTGGCCGGACGCTATGGTAACGGAGGAACGCGGAACCTTCAAAAGATTTGCCAGGAATTCGATACAGGCCTGGTTGGCGCGCGGCCGTCCGATGCAGGGGCCGCGACCGACAGCTTGAGCGCGTCGCCGAGTTCGCCGGCGATAGCATTTTTCTTGGCGTGCGGATGCACGTTGACGGCAAAGAGTATGGATGCCGCTAAGGCATTTTTCTGTCGCCAAAGATCGCTGTGCCTAGCCGCACACACGTCGAGCCTTCCTCAATGGCGATTTCAAAGTCGTAAGACATCCCCATGGAGAGCATGTTCATGTTCACTCCGGGCAACTGACGCGTGCCGATCTCCTCTTGCAGTTCACGCAGTTTCCGAAAATACGGCCGCGCTTCTTGCGGATTGTCCGTGAGCGGAGGAATCGTCATCAAGCCGCGAATTTCCAGATGCTCCAACAAATGTGAAGCCTGAAGAATTTTTTCCAGCTCCTGCGAGCCAGGCGCTACACCAGTCTTGGCAGCCTCGCCTCCTACGTTGATTTCGACCAACACTCCTAGCTTCTTGCCGACTTGTTGTGCGGCGGAGTTGAGCTTCTGGGCAAGCCGCAGTGAGTCAATCGAGTCCACGGCGCCGAATAACTCAGCCGCCTTGGCAGCTTTGTTGGTCTGCAGATGACCGATCATGTGCCACTCGGCATCTGATAAATCCCGCAAAGCGTCGACTTTCCCGGCAAATTCCTGGACGCGGTTTTCGCCGAACACTCGCATTCCCGCCAAGTGAGCTGCACGAATGAGCTCTGGCGGAACGGTCTTGCTCACTGCCATCAGCGTGACCGCATCCGGATCGCGTCCAGTTCGTTTGGCCGCAGCATTCATTCGTTCGCGGACCATGGCAATGTTGTCTGCGACCGGCATGGATAAAACAATAAACCACGAAGGACACGAAGTTACACGAAGGAAGGCTAAGAAACGTTTTTTGGTACGGCTAACTTCGGGTTGGAGCCTTGCCTGGGGACGCGGGCGAGGGCGCCCGTGCCACACGTTTCGATCACATCATGGCTACCGGCGGCGCCGGTTCGTTGGGGTCGCCGGCACTCGATAGCGGAAGTCGGATCATCAGAACGGCCAGAGCAATCATCACGGCGATTCCGGCAACATATGACTGATTGCTAAACACCTGAGGTCGGGCCCAGGCGGGTGCGAATTGCAATCCGGCCCACACCAGTCCAAGGATAGCTTCGCCGGCGATGAGGCCGGAAGCGGTGAGCACGCCGGCATTCTCAACGCGTGCTTTCTGCGCCTGATTGAATCCGCGGCGTTGGGCCACCCAATCTCCGAGGGAGCGGAAAACTCCACCGAGGAATATTGCGAATGTGGTCTCAAACGGCAGATACATACCGACTGCCACCAGCATGGGGCTGCGCACCTGCATCATGATTAACCCAATGCCCATAAATATGCCGACCACCACCAGCGGCCATGGCATCTCGCCGCCCACGATTCCCATGGCTAGCGTGGCCATTAGTCCAGCTTGGGGAGCGGAGAGTTGGCGGTCTCCAAATCCGACTCCGCCGGCTTTGATGTTGGCTTCGTGCAGCAACATGAGGGGAAAGTACATCACCAGACTTGCCACTACGACCGCGATTAATTCCGCCATCTGGATCTTGCGAGGCGTGCCTCCCAGGATGTATCCGACTTTAAAGTCCTGAAGCAGTTCTCCTGCTACTGCCGAGGAAACGCAAACCACAGTAGCAACGCCGAGCACCGCGGCCACGCCGGCGTTTCCAGAAACTCCCAGCGCAACCATGAGCAAAGCCGCAACCAGCAAAGTCGAGAGAGTTAATCCTGAAATCGGATTGTTGGACGATCCGATGAATCCGACTAGATTGCCGGAAACAGTCGCGAAGAAGAAACCGACAAAAATCATCACCACGGCTGCCAAAATGGCCGGCCAAACCAAACCGGTAATATGAATATAAAGAAAGCACATGAGCACGAACATGAGGGCAATCAATCCGAAAACAACCTTCGAGCTCATATATTGTTCAGTGCGCGAAAGTTGGGCTCGCTGCGCGGCAGTCTGTCGCAGGTCAGCGAATGCTTTGCCCAGGCCGGCAGTCAGGCTCTTGCGCATTTTGAATAACGTATACGCGGCCCCTACAAGCATTCCGCCTACGGCGATGGGACGCACGATGAACCTCCATACCGCAGCCGCGATGGCTGCCCAGTTATCGGGCGTGTCGGATGGCAGGTATTGTTTGAGTTGAGGGCCGAGAAAGAAGATGAGCAGAGGAACCATCAGTCCCCAGGCCAGCACACCGCCGGCAAATTGGAGGGCGGCAAGACGCAGCCCGATAATGTATCCAACTCCTAAGTAAGCGGGACTCACGCTCGGCGCCGCGAACATGCTGGTTCCTCCTGCGGCCACCAGGTTCGTGCTTCCTGCCGTACCCAAACGAACTTGGCTATGACCGAGACTGCCTACCACAGGATGGAAATCTTTATCGGCGGCGAATAAACCGAAGCGTCCGAGCATATACACCACACCGCCGATGCCGATATTCCAGAAAAGATATTTCGCAGCTTGTGCGCCTCGCTGGCCGGCTTTATGAATTTCTGCGGCGGCCACGGATTCTGGGAACGGGAGTTCCGGGTCCTCCACCATCACCCGCCGCACTAGAGAAATGAAAAGCACCCCCAGTATGCTGCCCACCATAATCAACGCCGTGGATTTCCAGTAGGCGTCGGCGGGACGAAAAGAAGTCCAGGCCCGAGAAAGCAAGAAAGCAGGAATGGTGAAAATCGCGCCAGCGGCAACGGACTCTCCGATGGAGCCGGCGGTACGGGCAATGTTTTCTTCCAGCAGCGATCCCTTCCACGCCCGCAGGACGGCCATGGCAATTACCGCGGCAGGATAGGTTGCCGCAATCGTGATTCCCGCGCGCAAACCCAGATAAGCATTGGCCGAGCCCAGAACCACCGTCATAACCAGTCCCAGCAAAACCGCCCGGAGGGTAAATTCCTTCATTTCCACGGTTTCGGGCACAAATGGTTGGTGCTTCCTGGGGCTGTTCACCGTAATTTCGGTGCTCATGGGTAAGATCCTCGCAAGTATTTAAATCTGCTCCACATAGGGCAAGACCGCGCACGTTAGCACGCGTGCTGGCTCCATTACAAGTGCGTGGCCAAAGCCCCACTCCGAGGGGCTCCGGACATCCTTTGTGAGATGCATAACTTCTAATCAGGTGCTCTGCTTTGGTATGATTTTAGGACTGCATTGTCTTCTGGCCCCGTTTTGAGGAGGACAAGCCATGCTGTCAAAAGAATTTCAGTGTTCTGATTGTGGAAGTCTTGATGGTTTCCGCTCGCATCCCAGAAGTTTCACGGAAAAGTACATTCTGCCCGTGCTGTTCTTGCGTCCAGTGCGTTGTGCGGATTGCTACCGTCGCGATTACCACACCGTTTTTACGAACGTGCGAGAGCGCCAGGAATCCGAAGTAACTCATAAAGCTGCGGCGTGACTTCGGTGCGTTGCGTGCGGGATGTCTGCCCGTTATACTGAAGAATATCCGTCCCTGAAAGGCCTTGGCGGGACAGGAGGTTCGTCTTCAGCAGTAGCGGTGACCCAATTCGTACCGGGACCCAAGTTATAGCGAAGGATAATTCGCTGGTTTCTTTCCTGGTCTCTTCGGCGAGCGGTATCGCCGAAAGCCTGTTCGCTACCCTGTTTCCCTCCGATTGCCGCCTCTGTGGTACCCCTCTGGTCAATATTTCAAGATTGCCTGTATGTGATGAATGCCTCTCGGCCATGCGGCCAATCGCGGGTGGGACCTGTTCGATTTGTGGCGAGCGCCTGCTGAGCCCATACGCGTTCCTGGCAGAGGCTGAGGCTCGATGCGGACTATGTCGCAGGCTCGAACCCCCGTTCGTCAAGGCGGTAGCCTATGGCAGTTATGAAGGCGGATTACGCGAACTCATCCACATTCTGAAATATGGGCAGGTACGGCCTGCAGCCAACGTGCTGGGACGCATGCTGTCGGAAGTAATGGCCGGGCTGGAGTCCGCCTTTGGACCTGGCACAGTCGTGGTCGTGCCCTTGCAGGTCCGGAGATCGCGTCAAAGAGGCTTCAATCATTCGGAATTGATCGCCCGAGCTGCGCTTAAGCTGGGACCAACCGGAGATCGACTGGTGCTCAACGCCAAGATATTGGAACGCCATCGCGACACTCAATCCCAAACCGACCTGACCCGGCATCAACGTCGGGAAAACATTCGCGGTGCTTTTGTGGTGGCAAATCCTGAAGCACTAAGCGGGCGAGAAGTACTCGTTGTGGACGACGTATTCACGACCGGCACGACAGTCTCGAGTGTGCCAGGGTATTGCTTCGGGCCGGCGCATCTAAAGTTTGGATAGCAACTCTGGCACGTACGTTGAAAGGCGATGCCCAGCATGCCGACGCGGAATTGGATGAGATCGGCATGACGATGGCGGCCCACGGATAAAAAACTCGTATGTCAGGGAAGTGGAACAATTCGATGAGTGGGTTGGGCAGGCCTCATACCCCTTCGCCCGCAGTCGTCGGAATGCAACCGGAGAGTAACGGCCATGTCCTGCACGCTCCAGTGCTGGTCCTGAACGCGTCGTACGAGCCGATTAATGTGTGCGCCGCGAGGCGAGCCATTGTGCTGGTGCTGAAAGGTGTAGCCATGACGGAAGAAGAGAACGGGCACTTCCTGCACGCTGCACGCTTGGCGCTTCGTGTACCTTCCGTAATCCGCTTACTGGAGTACCGGCGAATCCCCCATCAGAGCCGGGCGCTGTCCCGTAAGAATATTCTGCTGCGCGATCGCAATACTTGCCAATACTGTAGCGAAGTCCTGCCCTCGAGCGAATTGACGCTTGATCACGTGGTGCCGCGCTCGCGCGGTGGTGCTTCCACCTGGGAAAATCTTGTGGCCTGCTGCCATCTCTGCAATCGCCAGAAAGGAAATCAACTTCCTGTCGAGGCGGGCATGAGGCTAATGCGGGAGCCACGCGCATTCAATCTCCACACCAGCCGTCACATCATGCGCCTGATGGGTCGCTCGGACGATAAGTGGCGTAAATATCTTTTCTATTGAGCCCTACGGTTTTGGCGATTTTTCCTGCGCCTGAGTTGTAGCGGGTGTTCGGTGGTAATTCGTAAACTTCAGGGTTTGCTTGATTCGCACATCACTTCGATTGAAGTGCAAAGTGTCGTCCGCTGAAGAAAAGGTTGGAAACCAATACTTCCCGTCAATCAATTCCCGCCACGTGGTAAAGCGTGGGAATAAGTTCTCTTCGAGACGCTTTTTCTTCATGATCTTGATATCAGGTTCTGATTTCCCGCTGTTCTTCACGATCTGAAAGTCTTGATCGTCCAGCCAGATTCGTCCCTTAAAGTAGCGTTTGCCGGGCTCGATCCGTTTGGGTGCAACATCAAACACGTAGCAATGCAATTCATCCATCTTCTGCTGGCCGATGTAAAGCACATCGTATTCCGGGAGTTCATCCTGACTGATGGTGAAAGATGAGCGCGTTTCGAGATCGTCCAGGTCCTCTTTCGACATGGGTGTGCTGGCCTGCGGCGAAAACACGACTTGCTTTACGCGCTTGCCGTTCTGGTAACTGATGTCCGCTACTTGACGATATTCGCCGATTTCGCTTTCACCGTCGAGCGCCTGTGCTCTTATCGTTTGCCGGAAGGTGTACTGCTCGCGTGCCTTTTTCCATTCCTTTTCCTTGGCGGAGAAACGTTGGATAACTTGCTCCGGGGTCACACCTTTGGGCGGGGATTTATCGAGTTCTCCCTCCTGTGCGCGCGACCTGGGATGCAACCAAAGGAGCGCAAGTAGAAGAGCAAGGCTAGCTCGCTGAGCTTTGAGAGGCAGCTGGACGCTCATGACGGCCTAGTCTAATCAAACAGAGCCTCAATGTCAGCGGAAGATAATTTTCGGTTTCTGAAGGAAAGCCCGCCAGATCGTCTGGCGGGCTTTGGATTGTTGAGACGGACGGCTACTTCTGTGGTTTCGTTTCCTTGGGGATTTCCTTACCCTCATAGGTGATTTTCGACTTGGATCCGAAGCGCTGGTAGTTCTCATACTTCACAACTTCGCGAATGTGAACGTCGCCCGCCATGCCCGAGAAGTGAAGCACGTCATCAGCCTTCGTGTAGGTGGGAAACCAGTATTTGCCATCAATCTGCTCGCGCCAGGTAGTGAATTTGGGGAAGAGATTTTCATTATTCTTGGTGCGGATATCGGGTACAGTTTTGCCAAAAGTCTTAACAATCTGAAAGTCGCGGTCGTCGACCCATATGCGTCCCTGGAAATATCGTTTGCCCTTTTCTATCTGTTTGGGAGCAATGTCGAAGACATACGTATGCAGTTCATCTTCCTTCTGCTGGCCAACATATAGGATCTGGTACTCAGGAACTTCCTCGCTGGTCAGCACGAAGGGCAGCCGGTGCCGGATATCGCTAACGTCTTCCGGCGACATCGAGATTTTTTCCAAAGTAGACTGCGGCGCAAAAGTGACATTCTCCAGACGTCTTCCTTTGTCGTCGAAAACTACGTTGAAGACCTCCAGATATTCCCCGGTGACGGTATCGCCGTCAACGGTTTGCACCTTCACCGTCTGTTTGTAAGTGTACTGGTCACGGGCTTCTTTGAATTCCGTCTCCTTGGCTGCGAACCGTTGAATGATCTCTTCTGGAGTGGTCCCTTTGGGCTGACTGGGATCGAGTGGGCCTTCCTGCGCCGCTAGCCCGGGCAAGATGGATGCAAATAGGCAAACCGTGAGTGCTGGAAGTAAGAGAGAACGATTGATAAAGTTCATAGACGTAAATGAAGAACCTGAAGGAACGATTTGTTTGAAATGTCTGCTCCACCCGCTGCCCGCTTAGCCTGCCGAATGCTTTTCGGTCGGCGGCCCCGCGACACAGAGATTTGCAGCCCTACTTGTTTATTAGAGTCATTAAATGGAGGTAAAGTTGCCGCAAAAAGCACTCGTCAGCCTGCGATCCCGACCTGATGGCACACAGGTTGGTTTAAACTACCGATTCCCTGGGAGGATAGATCATGCGTCGTCTCGTAGTTATCGCAGCGGTACTGATGTGGGTTCTCCCGGTTTTAGGACAGACCAAGCGTCCATTCACTTTCCAAGACATGATGTCACTCAAGCGCGTGGCTGAGCCTGTCCCCTCGCCTGACGGAAAGTGGGTGTTATTCAGCGCCGTGGATGTGAGCCTGGAGGCGAACACTAAGACACCGCATGTGTGGGCAGTGCCGGCAGCGGGGGGAGAGGAGCGCGAGATCATCACTGCTCAGAATGCAGATCGTCCGCGCTGGGCGCCGGACGGCAAACGCTTTCTATTTCTCTCAACGAAGGAAGGCGGTTCGCAAATCTGGATCGCCGACTTTGATAGCTCTTCTGGTACCGTCACTGGGGTCCACAAGTTAACCTCGATTGCCACCGAAGCCGACGGCCCAATCTGGTCTCCGGACGGAAGGAATATTCTGTTTGCCTCCAATGTGTATCCCGAATGTACGGATGCAGCCTGCAATCAGAAGAAGCTTGCCGAATCCGCGCAGACAAAGATCAAGGCTCTCATCTTCACCCATTTGCTCTACCGCCATTGGAATGGCTACAAAGAGAGCAAGCGCAGTCATTTGCTGGTAATTCCCACCGCGGGTGGCGCGAGCCGCGATCTCACCCCTGGCGATCACGATGTTCCGCCATTTAGTTTAGGCGGGCAAGACGATTACGCCTTTTCTCCCGATGGCCAGGAAGTCTGTTATACGGCGAACCTCGATGAGGAAGAAGCCACCAGCACGAACAACGATCTTTTTATCGTTTCGGTAAATGGCGGCTTGGCAAAGAAGATCACAGATAATCCTGCCAGTGATTCCACGCCGCTCTATTCCTCGGATGGGAAGTACATCGCGTATCGCGCGCAATTCAGGCCAGGGTATGAGAGCGATCGCTTCCGGCTGATGCTCTACGAACGCAAGACAGGCGAGAAGAAGAACCTGACGGAGAACTTCGATCGTTGGGTGGGGACGTTCACTTGGGCACCGGACTCGAAAGCGATCTACTTCAGCTCTGAAGATAAAGGCGAAGCGCCTGTCTACCGTTTGAATTTGCCCAGCGGCGTTCCTGCAGAGCTCACTCGTGGTTACAATGATGACCTTGCCATCACCCGCGACGGAAAGACTCTACTGTTTACGCGGATGTCATTGCTGCATCCTAACGAGATATACGGTCAAGCAATCCAGGAGGCCGGTGTGGAGCGTAGCGCCAATGGTATGGGTTGGACAGCCGTTACCCATTTGAATGACTCCATTCTTTCCCACGCTTCCATGTCTCCAGCCGAACCTTTCTGGTTCACCGGCGCGGAGAACGTCAAAGTAGAAGGCTTCATCGTCAAACCGCCGAACTTTGATCCCAACAGAAAATATCCAGTCAAATTTCTCATCCACGGCGGGCCGCAAGGGGCCTGGGGCGATGATTGGAGCTATCGTTGGAACGTGGAACTTTTCGCGGCAAACGGTTACGTCGTCGTCATGATCAATCCCCGAGGATCAACCGGCTACGGACAGAAGTTCGTTGACGACATCAATGGCGATTGGGGTGGCCGTGCCTTCGAGGATCTGATGAAAGGGCTTGACTACGCCGAAAGCACTTACCCATTTATTGACAAAGACCGGGAATGCGCGCTGGGCGCCAGCTATGGCGGCTACATGGCGAACTGGATTCTCGGCCATACCAACCGCTTCAAGTGCATCGTGTCGCACGATGGCATGTTCAACACGGAATCTGCCTGGGGCACGACGGAAGAGTTATGGTTCAACGAATGGGAGTTCAAGGGTACGCCATACAACAATCGCGAACTCTATCGCAAGTGGTCACCACATCTCTCGGCGACAAGCTTCAAGACGCCCACCCTTGTAATTCACGGCCAGCTCGATTACCGGCTGGATGTTTCAGAAGGATTTCAGCTTTTTACCACGGTGCAGCGGCTGAAAATTCCGTCGAAAATGCTTTATTTCCCCGATGAAGGCCACTGGATACTCAAACCGCAAAACAGCCAGCTCTGGTACAAGACAGTGAACGATTGGGTAGACCAGTGGGTTGGGCAGAGTCACCGATAGCGCTCGAGTGTTCCAAATTTTGGCTGTCGCACGGATCGGAGTCTTCCTTTTCCAATCCCATCTCCTCGACGTGCACTGCCGATCGCAGGGTTAACCGGTCCCAGCGATTGCAATGCAAATTGGAGAGTACTAGTTCCTGCCTTTGACGTTCCCAATATCAAAGTAGATCCCTGAAGCCTTCCGGTCGCCTGCTCCCGCCCCCACAGGCCGCAAAAGATGCTGGTGGCGTGGCCGTGAAAAATACACTGGCGCCAGCCACCGGCGTAAGGCCGCCGGCTGTGAGCACCCGCACTCGTATCGGATTCGGCGCCTCTCCCCCGACGGACGTTGCTGGATTCGAACCTGCGACCAGGCGAATAATGTCGTCAGAGGCGGCGCCGTAGGTCAGAGCTCCTGTCATTATGGAGGCCGCGCCAGTAGCAGGATCACTGAGCGTGACGTTCTGCAACCCATCCGCCATGGCAGGCGCAGTCGCAGTAACTTGATTCGCGGACACCGCCAAAAGCGGCGCATTCATGGCTGCGATTTTTACGGCCCTGTTCCCGCGCAAGCCCAGGCCTTGAATGGCGAGGGCTGTTCCACCGCCGACACTGGCGCGCGGGGGAATTACTCTGTCGCCATAGAAAACGCGGGCGCGATAGCGAAAATCAGGACGTCCGTCGCCGCGATAGTCGGAGATGCCAAGACGGAAATTGGCAGTCGCCAATAGAACAGCATCCAACCGGGTCATGCCGAAATTAAACGTGTTGAACGCCATCGGCGTGGCTGCTGGCAGAATTCCCTCCCGGATTAGAAAGCGCCCACATGCCTATCACGGGAAGGGATTTGCTCTGCGAGGCGACTCCTGACTCGTCGAGCGCAGTCACTTCCACGGAGAGCGTTCGGTTGTTCTGCCCAGAGAACCAGAAGTAGTCGGTGTTACCGTACCCGCTGAGCCCTGCCAGCCACTCTCCTAGAGTCGGAAGCGGCGCAGGTGACGTGTAATCGACCGGTTCGAACCAGTCCGGGGGATGAACCGCACTGCCCTGCATGAGGATGTCTTGCTGGAGATTGCCACCTTTGCTCACGGTGACTACGATCGGCGGAGTCGAGCCTGAAGGCTGCACCTGCCACGGTCCGTATGGTCCCACGGTTTGCGACCATAACGGATCAATTGCCTCCACGGTGAGTTCGCATTGCGCGCTACCGCCGCTACCTGGGATCTCCAGCCCCGCAAGATCGAACGTTCCCTCGACGGCGGCATCGTCGGAGCCAAACCGGTCGAAGGGTTGTCCACTGCCATCATTAGGGCCGTTCACCGGATTTCCGGCATATCCGCGAAACATGAATCCAGAAACAGACGCTGCCGCATACGCCCGCGAGGCCAGACCAGTCGTAGGATCGACCCAGCGAGCCATGACGTTGACGCCCTGCATGGGTTGTGCCGGCTGGCCATTTGCATCCACGAAGTGCACCGTGCTATGAATACGAATTGTGTTTTCGAAAGCTGTTTGCCGGGAAAGTTGGACTGGTTTTGCAGAGTGACGGGATACAGCCTGGAAAGCGATGCTCGGTCGTCCATTTTCGGCTGATCAGGATTGGTGTAGCAGATGGAAATCGGGACGCAACTTATGCTGTCCGTGGCATGCATGATCGTGAACCCAGCATAATCAGCTGCAGTAGGAACGGGATTGCGCGTGATGACATTGAGGTTTACCTGCGACCAATCCAGTCCCAGGACGCGGCCAAAAGTCCGAACCATGCGATACTTCAGATCAGGCAATTGGGAGGATGTCTGGGCGCAATTGCCGTTCCCGAGTTGGTAAAACAGTACAAAGTATTGCCGGCGCCAGAGCCAAGCAAAGCGCTGGTTACTGCCCCATCGCTGTCGTATACGATCGCCACAGGCTTATTTACCGCGGTCGGCAGGATATCGGAGGGCATGGTAAAGGTTCCATTACCGTTCGCGATCACATTCGTCCCGTTGACGTCCTCACCCAGCTGTCCCGCAAGCGTTGTGGCAACGGCCGCCGCAGGAATGGACGTCCAATCGCTGAAAGCATCGGCGACAAAGAGGTCTGCAGCAGCGTGCACTAGCAGGGGACTGAGGTCGCCCTGGTCTGTGTAATAGCTGATCGAGCCTTGCGCCCAGGTTAAGGGAGTGCCCTTTGTGCCAGCGTCAAAGTAGTTGACGCCCGCGATGTAGCGCGGTCCACCTGCACTTCCCATTTGCGGCAGAAGCAGCATTAGAAATATCGCTAAGAGCGTGCAGAGGAGTAGCCACAGAAGCCGGCGCAATCTCGTGGGCTGTTCTCTGATGCGGGTGACGACAGCGGCCATCGCTACTCCTCGACCAATCGCCGAATGGCACGGGCAAAGTCGCGACGGGTCACACGCGTTTTACCCCGAAGCTGGACCTCGGCTGGATTGGAAGCCAAGGACGCTATCCGATCGGGTTGCAAGTCGATTTTCCCGTTCCTATCAACTGTAAAACGACCCAAGGGGCCCGCGACCGGGCTGGTCAATCCCAATTGGCTAGGACGATAAAGGAAAAGCAACACGCGCTCGCCGAGCCGATAGCGTTCGCCCTGCTCCCACAAACCAACCCATTCGCGTATCACCAGTGTCTGCCCAGTGCGGACTCCTCGAATGCCCTGTTCTACCTGGAATGTGATTCGCACCGTGGACACGTCGGCAGTTAGACTGTCGGCCACCCGCTCAATCCCCGTGACTTTGCCCGCGAAAATATAGCCGGAGTCGCGTGTCATCTGACGCAGGCTGGGCATGTGCCCAAAGCTCTGTGCAAACGCCGGCAGTGAGAACATGTACAGAAAAAAAAGGCAGAGTCGGGATTGGTAGCTTTTGAAAGTCAAAGAAGACATGGAAGGCCCCAGTTAAAACTTGAGGCCAGTCCATAGCGGGGAATATTCATTCTAGACAATCATTGCGGAATCGAATGTGCTCGTAGTCACTCGGGTGTGTGACAGTGTGGGAGATGATGAAAAACTTTCCATGAACCGCTTTTTCTCCCGTCATTTCAAAGACTTGCACTTTCTCAACTCCGGCTGGACGCTCCAGTTCCATAATGGTCACGGGAGGAAATCCGGGGCAGCGTGCTAAAACGTTTCAGTTGCCGCTTTTCTTCTCTTGCCAGATAGAGAGTTCCTGAATATTATCTTCTGCTCGCTGAGGCAGTTCGACCGGTGAGCATCAATTTCAGGTTGATGTTTCGTGATTGGCAGTCGAAACTCGCGCCACGCAGAAAGGCTCCGGAGCTCTGCCCGTATTCTTTGCAGGCGGCGCAGAACTCAGGAGCCTTTCTCGTCGATACCGGGTCGGCGGTGCACGGAATTTTCACCTGATACGCTTCCGCGTCCTTTGAGGAGAAGGGTAAGTTGTGGGCTTCGCAAAGGGTGGGGAAGAATTTAAATCACAGCAGAGGCGAAAGGAGTTCTTTGTGAGAGAGAAGGGTACAGTAAAGTGGTTCAATGGGGCGAAGGGCTATGGTTTCATCCAGCGCTCCACGGGGGAGGATGTCTTCGTCCATTTCTCCGCAATCCAGGAAAACGGTTACCGCACTCTCAATGAGGGCGAAACAGTGGAATTCGATCTGCTGAAGGGACCCAAAGGCTTCCAGGCGGGTAATGTGGTCCGCGTATAAAAAACTCCCACCCCGATTCCTTACCCTCTTGGCTCGGGCTGAGAGGGTTTGTTGTTTATGGGTTCTACTGGATCTCGAGTGACACTAAATCTCCGTCGACTTTGCCGCCCGCCTTATAATTCGCCGACACTGGAAGATTTTTCCATTCGCACGAAAACTGATCGGCGCCAATAACCGTCATCGATTTGTAATTTTCGGTGCGCAACTTCATCATCTTTGTTCCGATCGCGACCGTTAGGACTGCGGCCGGCGGTGAGGTGCAATCCACACGAACCAATTTCCCCTTCAGGAATTTGACCGCGCGCTTGTCCGGGGCAGGTGGTTGGACCGGAACTGTTTGCTTTTCCGTGGCAGGTGCATCTTCTTCCTCTTGCGCGTCTTTACTGACCGGGGCGGATTTCGAAGGCGTGCCTGGCTTCGTTACAGCGGAGGGTGAGCTCTCCGCTTTGGCCGCAGTTACTGTCTGCTGTGGCATCAGGCCGTATTTCTTCAGAGTAGGAAGATCTTCCAGGTTCTTTCTGGCTGCGCGGGCAATTTGCGGATCTTGACTGGCTTTGAGGCGATCGAGCAACGCCGTAGCCGCGTCCCAGTTTTTGCCCGCCAGGTAAATCTGCGCCATATTCAGCAAGTAGCCTTCGTTGCGGGGACTGAGTTGGATCGCCGCCCGCATGGCCTCCATCGCGGAGTTCACGCCTCCTCCTTCCACACGAGCCATAGCCAGCATGCTGTAAGCCTCAGCCAATTCCGGATTCCAATCGAGCACTGCCCGCAGATCCTGCATCATGTTCGAAAGGCCTTGAAATGGATGTCCGCTAGATTCGGCCGCATGATACTTCACCAACGCCAGGTAGTATCGTACCCAGGGATCCGCGCCATCGAGTTCGAGCGCGCTGGAAAGTTCTTCGTTAGCCGCATCGTATTCTTTGCTTTGCAGATGCATCCAGGCCAGAGCGCGATGTGCGATCGCGTTTTCGGTCTTCGGCTGACCGATTATCGTATTCAGTTCCTGCAAGGCTCGTTGCCGGTGTTCGGGAAGGCGTACCATCAGTTCCGCAATGAGAGATCGCGCATCTGTGTCTGGAACCTGCTTCGTACTGGTCCCAATGTTGTCCACCGGAAGTGGGAATTGGGATACGACCGAATTAGCCGCTGTGGACGATGACGGGGCAGCCTGATTTTGGAAAGATGCTTCGAGAGAATGAGAGTAGTCTTTCAATGCCTGGTCAAACTCTGCCGGAGTCATGCCGTAAGCCTGCTGGATCGCCCGTTCCACGGGGACTTTTTGGTTTTCCACGAGATCAAAATAGGTCCCGGTTTCCGAGAGCTTGTTTTTGTTGAGCAGGTAGTGCAGTGCAATCCAGGCTTGTGCGTAAAACAACGTGTGATGCGAGCCTTCCCCATAGTTCGACCTGCTATGTTTCGCGGTAAAGAGGTCCGAAGTGGAAAGCCAGACGGGCGTGTCCAGCAATTCGCTGAGCGGCTTTGGTGGGTTGCGAACCTGCACCTGATTTCCCAGCAGGTTTTGCTGCCGCGCCACGCTGATTTCAGGATCGCCGCCAATCTGTGCTTGCTTGTTGTCCAGTCGAAGACTAGAAAAGTATTCCGCAAAACCCTCGTCGAACCAAGGCTGAGTTGGTGGATAGTTGTGGTCTAACAACAGATGAGCGAATTCGTGAGTAACACCGCGCCAGGAATCGTCCTCGAAAAGATTAAGAACGATATAGTTGCGGTCCTCGCCAGGAAGAAAAAATGCAGGGTCGGATATAGGCTGTCCGTCGTGGAGGGGAGCGATCTGCGCGTACTCTTTGTCCGTCTTGAAAGCGATAACGTCCAGAGGTTCGGGCAGGTTAACCCGGGTTTTCATTAACAATTGAGCGAATACCGTGCGCATCTGCTCCAGGCGCACAGCCACCTCGCGCCCTTTATTTTCGCCACCATCGGTGAGGACGGAAAAATGCGAGGAGCTCACCCGAATCCAATGCGGCTCCGCGTCACGAGAGGCTGCAACGCACCACAAAGCACAACCGTATACAAAAACAGGGACAACTCCGCGTAGAAGTCGAAATACTCGAGACATGGCGAGCGACATTTTCAAAGCCATGAAATGCTACCACGCACTTTCGCCAATCACAGGCATCAAGGTCCTGGACGAAAGAGCTTGTGGAATAAAAAAGGCCTCCAGGCTCGACTCCTGGAGGCCACCTTGCCCTCTACCGCCACTAGATTATGGCGAGGCAATCACAGCGTTCACCCCACGCAGAATTGCTCATGCATGACTTCTATTCAGGTTAGAACTAGAGCAAGGCGGGTTGGTTGCCTGCCTAGCCGAGGGAAAGTTTCTGCTCCGCCCAGCGCGCATGTTCTGCGACGATCGGGTCTTCATCTTCGGTTAAGCGATCGAGCACCGGTTTAAAGCGCGGATCTCCACTATTTCCCATTGCAATCGCCGCGTTGCGCCGCAGCCCGCCTCTTTTCGCCCGCCGCACTGGAGATCCGCGGAATGTCTGTTGAAATTCCTCGCCGCTCATTTCCGCCAACCAGTCGAGCGCAGGATTCACCAATCCTTCTCGCGGTTTAAATTCTGCTGCAGTCGTAGCGGGCGCCTTGCGATTCCAGGGACACACATCCTGACAGATGTCGCATCCAAAGACATGCCGACCCATTGCGCCCCGAATTTCTTCCGGAATCATGCCTCGCTTTTCAATGGTCAGATAAGAAATACATTTGTTGGAATCGAGTTGATACGGTGCAATCAGAGCGTCCGTAGGACAAGCATCAATGCAACGTGTGCAGCTTCCGCAGCGATCCGGCGCCGGGAGATCAGCTCCCAGTTCGAGCGAAGTCAGGATGACACCGAGGAACAACCACGATCCGATCTTCTGATTCAGAATGCACGTGTTCTTGCCGATCCAGCCAACTCCCGCGTATTTTGCATACACGCGTTCCACCACTGGGCCGGTATCCACATAGCAGCGGGTTTGAGGTTGACCCGCCGAGAGTGGGTCGCGGACGGCGGAATCCTTCGCGGTAGTCTGCCCGCGGGGATCGCTGCAATGTTGGTTCAGGGCGGCCTCGACCAGACGTAGTCGCTTCATCACTGCGTTGTGATAATCCTCTTGGCCCCAGGCATATCTTGAAATCCATCCTCGTCTCGAGTCGTTTACCTGGGTAGAGAGTGGCTGTGCCGTGTTGTAGTTGATTGCGCACACGATCACACTGCGGGCCCAGGGAATCGTGGAGCGAAGGGAAGCGCGTTTCAGTTGCCCGGCCTCGTGCCGCGCTTTCAGGTATTCCATGTCACCCGCATGGCCGGCGTCGATCCAGTCCGCAAAACGATCCAGTTCAGGGAAATCCCGGACCGAGGCGATCCCGGCGAGCCCAAATCCCGCATCGCGAGCAGCCTGTTTGACGAACGCAGTGATGTCGGAGAGGGGAGGCATGGTTGAAAGAAGACTCTGAGGTCTCAGGTCCCAGGTCTTAGGTCGCAGGGTCAGCTCTTGATCGAAGTCCGATATCGACGCGGGGAGTTAGGCCTGAGACATTCTGGCACTTGACACCCGAGACCTGACACCTGAGGCCTACGGCGCTACACACCCAGTTTCTTCACTTCCTCGTTGTAATACTTGCGGTAGAGGATGTCCCATTCCTGGCTGCCTTCTAGAATTGTACGCTTCTGATTTTCGATCTTGTGTCTTGCCGCCTGGTCGATTTTCTCTTCCTGATTGAGCAGGTCTTCCAAAATCTTTCGCACTTCCAGCCGGAGAGTGTTTCGGTCTTCAAGAAACTCAACCTCGCCCATCTCTGCCAGAGCGTCGGTGACCACGTGCGCCACCTTATTTACTTTGTCGCGGCTAACTCTCACAGCACGGCCTTGTATTTACGTACTAATTCATTCTTCACTTTGCGAAACATCTCCTGATAATTTGCGCCGCTCTTGCGCATTTCTTCCGAATAGGCTTCCAGGATCACTCGCACTTCGTCATTGATTCGGTCCTCCAATGTTAATTCCTCAAGCATGGAGGCGTGCACTTTTTGGGTTAACGCGGAAGCGTCCTTGGTCTCAATGAACTCGCCAGCAAGCAATTTTTTGGTGAGTTCGCGGGCCAGATAGCCCACATATTCTTTCGAAAGAAGCATGATGCGGATCGAAGGTGTGTTGTGAAACAGGTAGTGTAGCACAGGGAGCAGTCAGCACTCAGCATTCAGCATTCAGCCGTTAGGGCATGGCTGAGGTTGCATACAAAAGCCAAAGCTAGGTGGGGGTTTTTGTCTATCTCCTATTACCGAGAAGGGCTGAATGCTGACTGCTGACTGCTGAGTGCTGAATGCTAAGTCCTGAATGCCGACTGCCGAATCGCTCACTCCCCTAGTACCCATCCATCAAAAGTCATACAATGCTGACTTACCCAGAGTCTTTATGTCTCCCGCGCCTGACGATCTGTGCAGCCTCAAAGACGATATGATCGCCTTCATCGAAGGGCATGGTATGCGCCGCTTCCACGGCTATGTGGATTATGAAGAAGTACCCAGCGTGATGTGGAAATCGGAGGACAACCCTGATAGCTGGAAAGACTTTGTGGAACTCGCCAAGGCGGCGAGCGCGCCTTTCCTCATCACCGATTCCTGGACATTGCGAAAGGAAGAACTGGAACAGCTTCTTCAGCGCCTGGCGAACACCGAATTTACTAACGACGAAGATATGGAAGATGCGCGCTGGCTGCGCACCTATGTAGGCAAGACCGGATTCGTGCAGTTGGCATTCGCTCATGAAGGCATCATGCTGGTTTATGAGTCTTCCACTCCCTGGTACGATCACTATCAACGCTTGCTCGAGGTCGCCGAAGACTTCGGTGGCATTCCCATCGACGAACCTGATCAGGATGACGAAAGCTAGCCGTGCGCTGGGTTCTTCGAACCGCCGAGCTGGCCCGAGTCCAGGATCTTGCTGAAAATCTACGTTCAGATTCCGCGCTTCGTCTGAATAATTCCACCCTCGCCTCAACTCTGGCTCGGTTGCTGGTACTGCGTGGTATCACGGACATTGAATCCGCCCAACGTTATCTCGCACCGTCGCTTGTACATTTGCACTCACCTTACCTCATGACCGGCATGAAGGCCGCACTCGATCGATTGGAAGCGGCCATCGAACGCGAGGAAGGCATCCTGATTTACGGCGACTACGATGTTGACGGCACCACCGCGATTGTCATTCTCAAGACCGCCATCGAACTCTGTGGAGGCGCTGCTGACTTCCATGTTCCACACCGTATTCGCGAAGGCTACGGCATGAAAGATGATGTCATCGAGCGCGCCGCCGCTGCTGACATTCGCCTGATCATCAGTGTTGATACTGGAATCCGGGCTCTCGATGCGGCGCGAACAGCTCAGCGACTCGGCATTGACTTGATCGTCACCGACCACCACTTGGCGGGAAAAGATGGTGTGCCCAGTGCGCTTGCCGTGCTTAATCCCAATCGGCCGGGCTGCGATTATCCATGCAAAGACCTCTGCGGGGCGGGAGTTGCATTCAAGCTGGCGCAAGGATTGATGGAACGGCGGCTGGCACAGAATGATCAGTCACGCCTCTTGACGTCGTTCATGAAGATGGTAGCGATCGCGACCATCGCCGATGCTGTTCCTCTCACCGGAGAAAACCGCGTGTTTGCCAAACTTGGACTTGAAGCGCTGCGCTCTCCAGTAAACCTCGGCCTGCGCGCACTATTCGAAGTCGCGCAAGTCGGCGGACGGGCGCTCACTTCAGGAGAAGTGGCATTTCGCATTGCGCCCCGACTGAACGCGGCAGGACGCATGGACGTGGCTCGCGACGTTATCGAGCTTTTCAGTGTAAAAGATTCCGCGCGGGCGAAAGAGATCGCGAACCGGCTGGATCAGCTCAATGCTGAGCGTCAGCAAGAAGAGCGTCGCATTCTGGATGCGATCGACGCCCGCTTCATTGACGACCCGGCGCTGCACGATGCTTTCTGCATCGTAATTGACGGAGACGGCTGGCATCGCGGCGTGATTGGAATCACCGCCACGCGGATCGTCGAGCGTTATGGCCGGCCCGCACTGGTAATTTCGCGAGAAGGTGACGAATGCCACGGTTCTGGACGTTCCATCTCTGCATTCCACCTGCTCAATGCACTCGAATCATGCGCCGATATTTTTACCCGATATGGCGGACATGCCCACGCTGTCGGTTTTTCTCTCTCCAGCTCCCGCTTGGTCGAGTTGCGCACGCATTTGGACGAATATGCCCATGCGCGTCTGACTATGGCTGACTTCGAGCCGGTCCTTAATCTCGATGCTCCCCTTCCACTCGAGCACATCACGCCTGAGCTGTTTCAGGCTCTCTGCCGCCTTGAACCATTCGGCATGGGAAATCCGGAACCCGTCTTCAGCGCGTGTGCTGTTCGCACGACGGCTCCGCCGCGACTCATCAAAGATAAGCACGTGAAGCTGAAGCTGGCGCCATCACTGGACAATCAAGAAGCAGGTTCCTCTGAACCGAACTGGAGACGATCGCTTCAATTCGACGCATTAGGGTGGCACATGGCCGCGGCGGTGCAGAAGGCCCAACTCTTACCGGGCGATACTCTCGATATCGCCTTCAGCATCGATCAAAACGACCATCCTGAATTCGGCGGCTTAGAACTCTCGCTGCGGGACATCAAAGCCAAAACCGCGGATGTAGCGGAAAACAAGTTGATGCGCGCCATAGGGAACTGATTGTTCGCTGAATTTCGTGTCTGTTCATTTTCAAATCCTTGCTTTACACAAAACCCTTGCGAAGCTAATATTCACCCCTGCATGCCAGACCAAATCGTTTTCTGTAATCAATGCGGGAGTCAGAATACGGCGGGAGCAACCTTCTGCTCGAAATGTGGCGGTTCCCTTGGCGGCGTTGCTCAACCTCTCGCAGCTACTTCCGCTCATCCGTTGGCTGTGCCAGTCCGCTACGGCGGTTTTTGGATTCGGTTCGTGGCAGCTATCATCGATGGCATTCTCGTGCAAGTCGTTGTCGTTCCGGTTGGCGCCCTCTTGGGCGGGATGATTGGCGTCGCCGGTGTGGCTGCACGCATGCCTGGAGAGGGAACGCGACTGGTTGCTGTCATTGTTGGGGCCGCACTCGGCTTACTTGCTTCGTGGATCTACGAAGCCGCTATGGAAAGTTCATCTCTTCAAGCGACACTGGGCAAGATGATATTCGGGATGAAGGTCACAGACCTGAACCGCAACCGCATATCCTTCGCGCGCGCCACCGGGCGTCACTTTGCGAAATATCTTTCCAGCATGATTCTGTTCATCGGTTACATCATGGCTGGCTTTACCGAGCGCAAGCAGGCGCTGCACGACATAATCGCCAGTACAGTGGTGGTTCGCCGCTGAGGCCGCTGCCTGTGGGATTGCCGGCGGGACGCCGGCGCTACTCTTCTCTTCGACCTGATTCTCCACACGTGATCGCGACGGTAAGCTCGAGACCTGATACCGGGCACCTGACGCCACCCTGCATTACACTATTTCCACATGCCTCTTCGAATTCCTCGTCTTCGTCGATGGTTTGCTGGCGGCGCCATCCTCGTGGTCTTACTCGTTGCCGGCGCTTATTTCTATGCTAAGTGGCGGGTGAGTAATGCACTCCAGGAGGTACCGGAAAAAATCGGGATCAATATCGAACAGACTGCACAAGGATTTACGGTATCGCGCTCCGCGGCAGGCCGCACGATTTTCAAAGTTCAAGCCAATCGAGCGGTGAAATTCAAGGAGGGTGCTCGCGCGGAGTTACACGATGTGATGATCACCCTCTACGGACATGATTCCACCCGCTTCGATCAGATATATGGCGCCGATTTTGAATACGATAGCCAATCCGGGGATATTACCGCCAAGGGTGAAGTCAATATCGATCTCGAAGCCAATCCGGAAGGTTTGATCAAACCCGATCAGGCGCCTCCCAAGGAATTGAAGAATCCCATTCACTTGAAGACCACCGGCCTGATCTTCAATCAGAAGACCGGGAACGCTTATACAAAAGAACTAGTCCAGTTCAGCATTCCGCAGGCCAATGGGTCAGCGGTGGGGGTGAACTATGTGGGCAAGGACAACGTGCTTACGCTGCAATCGCAGGTGAACGTGATTTTCAACGGCCCAACCCCTTCAAAGTTGACAGCCGATCATGGAACTATCATCAAAAACCCAAAACAGGTTCTGCTCCAACACCTGCATCTGCAAAGCAGGGATAAACAACTGGATGCAGACAAGGCGACACTCTTTCTCCGTCCAGATAATGTGCTGGATCGTGTTCTCGCCAGCGGCAATGTCCTCGTGCAATCGGAGACCGATCCAATCACACGGATTCGCGCTGCCCAACTGGACGCCCTCATGGGTGCGAAGGGCGATACATTCCGCCAAGCTGTGCTTTCTGGCAACGTTCAACTGGATAGGGCAGGACCTCAGGCCATGCAGGGGACTGCAGGGCGTGTGGTCATGAATTTTTTGGCTAAGAACCTGTTAAACACTGTGCACACCGAAGGAAGTGTCAAGTTAGTGCAGCATCAAAAATCGACTACCCCGTCATCGCCCGCACAAGATCTCGAAGTCACAGCCTCGGCCATCGATTTTTTTCTGGCGGGCGGAAATCGTTTGGACCACGCTCACACTTCCGGCCCTGCACAAATAGCCTTGCGAACTACGGAGGGCGGTGCGCGACCGCAGACCGTAGTCACTGCGGGAAAATTTCAAGCACGCTTCAGCAAGCTGGGTCGCCTGGCATCGGTTCACGGCGCCCCGAATGCGCGCATCACCACCAGCAATCCTGGCCAACCTGATCGGATCAGCAGCAGCAATACGGTTGACGCAAGCTTTGGCGCCAGCGGCGCTCTTGATTCAATCGTGCAGCAAGGTGCCGTCGCTTATGTGGACGGCGGCCGCAAAGCTTGGGCTGAACGTGCTCGCTACACGCCTGCCGACCAGATGCTCGTACTTGTCGGAGCTCCGCGTGTGGTCGAACAAGGGATGACCACCACGGCCAACACCATGCGACTGAACCGATCCACAGGAGAGGCTCTTGCCGATGGCAACGTCAAGAGTACTTACAGCGAACTTAAGGCACAACCGAATGGAGCGCTGCTGGCCTCTTCATCTCCGATTCATGTGACTTCGCAATCCATGAGGGCTCAGCGCTCTCCGGCAATCGCGGTGTACACCGACAATGCTCGTCTTTGGCAGGACGCCAATGTGGTGCAAGCGCCCACCATTGAGTTTGATCGCGATAAGCGATCCGTTATCGCTCGCGGAACTGGTGCGCAAAAAGTCTCCACCGCGCTGGTGCGGACCGACAAGAACGGCAAGACGACTCCGGTGGCGATCACTTCAGCTCGCCTCACTTATGCCGATAATGAACGTAAGGCTCATTTCGATGGAGGAGTGCTTGCCAAAGGCGCCGACCTGACGATTAGCGCGAACCAGATGGATGTTTTCTTGCAAGCCAGAGGGCAAGCAACAGCCAATCAGTCGGTTACGACAGTGGGCAAAGTAGAACGGATCGTGGCCCAGGGCCAGATTGTGGTGACTCAGCCAGCTCGCCGGGCGACAGGGCAGCAGCTGATTTATACGGCTGCGGAGGATAAGGTCGTGTTGACCGGCGGACCGCCTAGCATTTTTGATGCCGAACATGGCAAGATTACCGGGGTTTCGTTGACTTTCTACATACACGATGATAGGGTTTTGGTGGAAGGAAGCAATTCATCCCCCACCGTCACGCAGACGCGAGTGGCACGATAAATGCGTACTCTGGCCACGGACGAAATCGGCAAGTCTTATCGTGGTCGCCGGGTTGTAAATGGAGTCAGCCTCCGCGTCGAGCAGGGCGAAGTCGTTGGTTTACTTGGACCTAACGGCGCTGGCAAAACCACTACCTTCTACACCATAGTGGGCCTGATCCCCCCTGACACAGGCCGGGTGTTAATCGACGACGAAGATATCACGGACGTACCCATGTACTTGCGGGCGCGTCAGTTTGGAATCAGCTATCTCCCCCAAGAAGCTTCTGTGTTTCGCAAGCTGACCGTTGAGGAAAATATCCTCGCGGTGCTGGAAGCGCAGCCTATCTCCTGGCATGAGCGCCGGGAGAGGATGGAGAAGTTGATCGATCAGTTAGGACTGGAGCATATCCGGCTAAATCGCGGGTACGCGCTCTCCGGGGGCGAGCGGCGACGGGTGGAAATCGCGCGCGCCTTGTGCATCAATCCGACATTTATTTTGCTGGATGAGCCGTTTTCCGGGATCGACCCGATCGCTGTGCTCGATTTGCAGAAGATTATCAGTGACTTAAAGGCGAGCGGGATTGGAGTGTTGATCACCGATCACAATGTGCGGGAGACGCTTTCGGTCACCGATCGCGCCTACATTATTAATGTAGGACGAATCTTCCGCCAGGGAACGCCAGAGCAGTTGGGCGGCGATCCCGAAGTGCGGCGCGTATATCTGGGCGAGAGTTTCTCGCTAGTGTGAAAGCCGTCGTTAGCGCTTGGTCGTTGGTCGTTCGCACAATCAAGAACGACCCGCAATCAACAGCCAAGGGCGAATGACCAACTACGAAGACCAAGGACCAACGACCAGCCATGGTGTTGTTGCAGCCAAAGTTGCATCTGAAAGTCTCGCAGAGACAGATACTGACCCCTGGTCTGGTCCAGATGGTCAGCGTTCTCGCGCTCAACAAACTCGAGCTGCGAGACATGATTACCGCCGAAATGGTGGAGAATCCGGTGTTAGAGGAACTGGAAGATTCGGTTCCTCTGATTGACGAACTGGGACGCCGCCAGGAGGATCGCGATCGTCCAACTCCTGAAGAAAACACAGTAACTGCCGTCGAGAAAAAGGATCCTTTCGAAGAGATCGATTTCGGTTCGTTTTTCCAGGAGTACCTGGATCCTGGCTACCGCAGTCCCGGCGAGATGGAAGAAATCGAACGGCCATCATTCGAAAACTTTCTATCCAAGCCAGGAAATCTAACCGACCACCTCACATGGCAATTGGGCGCGATCCCGACTCGGCCTGCGGTCCGCGAGGCTGCTGAGCTGATAATTGGCAATCTCAGCGAGGATGGATACCTCATTGCCAGCGACGACGAGTTGATGGGGGTTGCCCCGCCGGCTCCGCCCGAAGTGGACGCCACCATTGCCGAGAACGTTGTCAAAGAAGCTGCAGCGTTGGGATTGGCCACGGCAATCGAGGAACCGGATAGTGACGCACATATCCCGTCGGAGTGGAACGAGAATGAGGCCCTGGATTTAGGACCCCAGGACTTAGAACCGCCGGATTCAAGAAACCAGACTCTAAATAAGCAGGAGTTCGAGAATGCCGGCAGCACTGCGGCAACTGGCATTGCGCCAGCTTTAGACACTACTCCTAAGGTCTCTGTTGCACAGGTGCCCGAAGCGAATCCGGTTCCGAAACCAGTTTACCGTCCCAACTTCAGCCTTAGCGATCTGCATGAAGCGCTCGAACTGGTGCGCCAAATGGATCCTCCCGGAGTGGCTTGCCGAGGTTTGCGCGAGTGCCTGCTCTGTCAGTTGCATTACCACCAGCACCAGCTTGCGGTAAGTAAGAACGGCAACGGGGAAGCGACGGCCCAGGTGCTCTCGGATGCGATTCCGATTGTGGACCAGCATCTTCGCGCGTTGCAGAATAAGCAATACAAGGAAATAGCCAAGGCAATTGCCCGCCCCATCGAAGCCGTACAGCAAGCGCTGGAATACATCAGGACGCTCGATCCGCGACCGGGCCTGCGCTACAACAAGGTTCAACCTCGACTGATCGAGCCTGACGTAGCATTCGTGAAGCATGGGGACGAGTGGCTGGTGATGATGAATGACGATGACGTTCCCCAACTACGTCTGAATCCGGCTTACAAACGACTGCTGAGTCGCGACACCCAGGACAAAGACACGCGCAATTATGTGAAGGAGCGCTACAAGAGCGCCATCCAGCTCATAAAGAACATCGAGCAACGCAAGCAGACGATTTTGAAAGTGTGCTACGCGATCGTAACCCGTCAGCCCGACTTTCTGGAAAAAGGCATTGACCAGTTAAAACCCATGATGATCAAAGAGGTCGCCGAAGAAATTGGCGTACACCCTTCCACCGTCAGCCGGGCGGTGGCTAATAAATATGCTCACACTCCCCAAGGTGTATTTGAATTACGGTACTTCTTCAGCGAAAGCGTGAACGGTCCCCAGGGCGGCAACACTTCGTTGCTTATCCTGAAACGCCGGGTCAAAAAGCTCATTGAGGAAGAAGATCCCACCCGCCCGTTGACCGACGAGCAGATCACCCGCATCCTTCAGTCCCAGGGTATCCAGGTCACTCGCCGCACGGTTGCGAAATACCGGGAAGACATGCGCATCCCCAGCACTCACCAGCGCAGAGTGAAGAAATAAGGGAATGCAGGAGTTGGAAGTCAGCCTTCTGACTCAGTTATGACTTGTTCCAAATGTGGTGCCCAGCTATACGACGCAAGATTTCAGGAGGGGCGCTCATGAATGTGGAATACACCGGCAGGCACTATGAAATCACTCCCATCATCCGCAAGTCAGTCGAAACCGGCCTGGCAAAAATCCGCAAGATTCTAGGTGACCAATTCGAGACCAAGGTGGTTCTTGCCGTGGAGAAGCATCGCCACAAGGCGGAGATCACGATTAGTCCGCGAAATGGACCGTTGGTTGGCCTTGCTCAAGCCAGGGATATGATCGCCGCGGTGAACGAAGCGCTCGACCACCTGGAGAAACAAGCGGTCAAGTACAAGACGCGCTGGCGCACCCGGAAACGTCATAACCACAAGAACAGTAATCAAAAATGGAACGGCAACTCGACGCAGGAGAACGTGCAGGTGGCGGTTGGACTTTCCGAAACCACAGCGTTGCCAATGGTGGTGCACAAGTTTCCGTCTGTGGCCAAAAGTACGGAAGTACACCTTTCGCGCTCGAATGATGCTGTCGCCATGCATCCCATGACACTGGAAGAAGCGATTAAGGAAGCGCATTTCCGCGACCGCGATGTATTTGTCTTTCGCGATCCCAAAGGTAAGCTGATGATTTTGCATCGCACCAGGGACGGAAAAATAGAATTGATCGAAGCGCCCTAGCCTCTCTAATCATCTCTCCGAGAGACCTAAACTGACATGACACGGGCTTTTTCCGCGCGTGCTGAGGCTAGCGCCTCAAGCGACGGAAAAGATGCCGGAACAGTTAACGTGCGCTCAGGCGGCATGGTTCCGGTGTTCACTGCATGCACCAGCATTTCCATGGCGCGTCCGACGTTCGGCGGAACGAAAACGCTGGCGGCTAGAAGGCCTCTTTTTACCCAGGCTTGTCCGGTCTTAGGCAGGCCGTCGCACCCGATGTAAGGAATGCTTAACCAGCGCTCCCGGGCGGCATTGTCAGGCAAATCTTGGAAAGCTTTTCGCGCACCCAATGCCATGGCGTCGTCCTGGGCCGCAATCAGATCAATACGAGTTTGCTGCGACGTAGACAGGCGCAGCCAGGAACTGACGGCACGATAGGAGCTATCCTCAGTCCACTGTCCCTTCATGATTTTGACTTGTACCTCGGCGGGTTTTGTCTCGTACATTCCGGTAGTCCGTTGTTTGGCAGCGAGGCTTTCTGACGGACCTTGAATGTACAAAACCGATCCGCCCTTGGGCAGCAATGCGGCAAATTGACGGCCCTGGATGCGGCCGATCTCTTCGTGATCCGAAGTGACACCAAAGATGGGGACGCGATGTGTCCGGCGTAGTTCCGAAATGTATTCGACATCGCGGTTCAAAATTACCCATCCGATGCCCCCTGCGACAGCGGCACGGGCTACCTGAGGCAGCGCAGTCCCACCGACTGGTTCAAAAATGATGGCGTCAGGGTGTGAATCCGAACGCGACTGAATGACCTTTAGCAGTTGCTGACTTTGCGTGATGGCGTCGTTATCTGCGTAAATGATTTGCACGTCCACACCCAAGCGGCGAGCGGCGGCTTCGGTGTCCACTGCCTGTTCCATCTGGTAATCGTTGTCGTTGGTGGTTAGTGAAACCAGAAAATTCAGTTTTTTCATATCTGCCCCGTTTGCGCGATCATACCCTCACATTGGTGACAAAGCATGATGACGGGAGTAACTTACTCGTCCCCACGTTCTGATTGCTGGTCAGATTCTACGGCGCCTGGGCAGAGTGCTAGAATGCGCCCCTCGGGAGAATATTTCATGCGCAAAGCATTGATCCTGCTTCAAATGCTGCTCTTATGCTCGGTCTGTTGGTCCCAGGCAAAGCTGTCCGTGCACTGGGAGGAATTGACCGCAGGCGACTTCCACAACGCCATCCAGCAATCCCAGGGGACTTGCTTGTTGCCCTTCGGAATTCTGGAAAAGCACGGACCACACCTGCCATTGGGCACCGATCTGCTGAATGTACGATATGTAACACTGCAGGCTGCCCAGCAGGAATACGCCATAGTCTTTCCTCAATATTATTTTGGCCAGATCTTTGAGGCGCAGCATGAGCCCGGGACCGTGGCCTACAGCTCGCAATTGCAGTTGGCGCTATTGCAGGAAACCACGGATGAGATGGCGCGCAACGGCTGCAAAAGAGTCATCATTGTCAACGGCCATGGCGGCAACGAGCACCTGCTACCTTTTTTTGCTCAGAGTCAATTGCAGAAGCCTCATGACTATGTGGTCTACATCCTAGGATTCGTGGAGTCGCCGCCGGGAGGGCCCGCCAAGAAAAGTTCGATCGACATGCACGCGGGCGAGCAAGAAACAGCCAATACCATGGTGTCTTATCCCCACCTCGTACACATGGACCGCGCCAAGAGCGAGTCCGGATCTGACCAGGCGCGGGTGAAGCTTCCTCCTTACCTCTACACCGGAATCTGGTGGTATGCGCGTTTCCCAAATCACTATGCTGGAGACGGGTCCGTAGCAACGCACGAATTAGGCGAGTTCAAAATGAAAGTGTGGCAGGACGCAATTGTGAATTCCATCCGTGCGGTCAAAGCTGATCAAGAGAGCCTGAAGATTCAGAATGAGTTTTTCGAGAGAGTTAAGCATCCGCTGGATACACGACCTTAAGAAGATTTCACCCGAATCCTATACGACAAAAGTATTTCTGAAAATCTGACAATCGAATCTAGGGAACCCGTTTATCATCCAATAAGACCGGCACAATCAATAGTTTGCGGCGTAACTTGCGTAACGTTGGCGAGTCGCATACCCCGTGTTAGGCTGCGCACAAGTGGGGAATCGGCCTCTATCGGGGCTGCTCACCCGAATGGTTCGACCCTGATTCCACGATCGAGACCCTGGCAACCTAGCGCGGAGAAACGCCCGTCAATGCCACGCATTCCCGTCTTCAAGCTCGGACAAACTTCCCATGAAACGGGGCGTCCCCGTTTAGCTCGCTATACACCCTCTCTTTCGCTCGAGGGACTTCAACTCGGCATCGACAATCTCCGCCATGATGTTCACTTGAGCCCCCGCTTTGTGGAGCAGGCCAGATTACACATTGCGCGTTTGATCATACGTTTTGGCAACGTCGAAGGATTCCTTGCGGTCGAAGCGCCTGATATCCCACAGCTGAATCGATTTATAGGATCGCTGCGAGCTCAGAACACACGGCCGAAGACTGGACCCTCAGAACTCAAACCGCTGCTCGCCGAAATCCACGTAGCGGCCCTAAACCGCGCCAAAGCCGCCCAGAACCTCGCATTAGACATGTTGGCTCGAGTGGCCATTATCAAGTTTCTCCGAATTGAACTGAACGGACAGTTTGCACAAGTGCTCGAGCGATGTCGCATGATGCTCAAGAACTCTGAAGGCGGGCGGCATGGCAAGGGCCTGGAATACAGGGAGCGGGTTGCCACATTCCAGGTGGCAAAAAAAATTGTCTTGCGCAAGACCGGCCAGGAATTATTCCGCACCATGCGCGAGATCGACAAAGAAACGCTGGCGAAAATGCGGCGCTCTCTTTTTGGAAATCGCGGCGAAACGGGCTACAAACTGTTACTGAATCCGTTAATGTTCACCGAAGACGGCCGCGATATCTACCTCAACGCCGAGCATTACGTTCTTCTGGGAACCTTTGATCGTGACCGCGATCGCTTTTCCAATGTGCGCCGAATTGCCAGTCAGTTTCTGCAATCCTGCGCTACCGTTCCCAATACTGACCAGGAAGCCGTATTGGATAGCTGGCTTAACGTTCCCGAAAACGCGGAAGAACTGGTTGGGGCAGGCAGTCCCGAGGATTCCACGCAAAATATTCGTTCTCAGAAAGCACGATTGGGGATGTGGGTGGAACTGCTGCAGCACGAAAATATTATGGATGATGTCATAGCCGCCTATGAAGTCGTGCCGCTGCTTGCTGAATACTCGCCTCGTATCAATGCGCAACAACTAAAAAATAGCCTGATCTCCCGGGAGGAGCGTGAGCGCGTAGAAAAGTTGATTCAGGAACACGGAAAACTTTCAACCGACAGCCTGAATACTGCGATGGCTCGGGTATCCAATTGTCGAGGCGCCGAACGTGCCAAGGTAGCAGGACGTTTCCTGCGAGACTTCATGCGCTATCATCGCGACCTGAGGCGTCTTGAAGCCCTCAATGGAGCATTGGACAGCGTCAATCTGATTGGCAACGACAAATTGCGGGAACTTTCCGCGATGAACGGCACGCTATACGAGTTTTTCCTGCCGGAAGAACAGAAACAAGCCGAGGAAAAGGTTCTCCGCCACGTGGTGCTCAAAGCCGACGTGCGAGATTCATCACGTCTGACGCGCTCTCTGCTCGAGCGTGGAATGAATCCAGCTTCCTATTTCAGCCTCAATTTTTACGATCCGGTAAACAAGTTGTTGGCCAAATATGGCGCCCGCAAAGTTTTCCTGGAAGGCGACGCAATCATTCTCGCATTGCTTGAGCGCGAAGGTGAAGCGGGTCTGAGTGTGAGCCGGGCGTGCGTGTTGGCGCGAGAAATTATTGAAATCGTGCGCGGCTATAACCAGCTGTTGAGCCGGGCCGGCCTTCCAACTCTGGAATTGGGATTAGGAATTTCATTCCAGGATTCTGCGCCTATGTACCTTATGGATGGCGAGCAGCGCATCATGATCTCCGACGCGCTGAATGAAAGTGACCGGCTCTCCTCCTGCAAGAAACGGGTCCGGATACCGATCGAGCGCATGGAAAGCCCATTCAACGTCTATGCCTTTCAAACCGTCAGCGATGCCGAGGCCGCAGAGAACGTCGATGACTTCATTCTTCCCTACAACGTGAACGGTATTCGCATCAGTGAAGCCGCATTCCGCAGGCTTCAGCAGGAGATTTCTATCGAACCCTGCCGGCTCGATTTCCCCCAACTCTGGGGTACTGAAGATTATCTTCTCTCCAGCGCCCTGGTGCCGGTGGGCAATGATATTTTTCGCAAAATTGTGGTGCGCGGAAGCCGAATCGCGGAGATAGATCTCACCAACTTCTCTTTGCAGCGATGGACCGATCGCTGGTATTACGAAGTCTGCGCCAATCCCGCGATTTACGCCGCCATCGAAGGAAAAGCGGCAGCCGGCAAGTAAGCTTCACCTCAATCCAGGTCCACCGCGTACCCATTCTTCATCGCGGGATGGAAGTGCCAGTGGGAAAGCGCGATTCGGGCGTATTCGTCGAGACGCTCGTCTACACCGCGCAGTACCCGTACCTCACCCACAGATCCGTCGCTGCGGATCACAGCGTAAAGAGTCACTGTGCCCTGCACGTTGCGCCGCATGAGTTCCGCAGGATATCCAGGATCCACTTTCCGGGTCGCCAGTGGTGCAACCAGATCGCCATGGTCGCTACCTTCTTTCAGTTCGGCAAAACGGATGATCCAGCTCCCCCCGCCCGAGTTTAGGTTGGGCATATTGAGAGTCATGGAATAGAACTTGCGACCTCCAAAAACTTTTTTTTCCAGCTCGGTGGGGTAGTGGTCAGAAGTTCCCGAACCCACCGACTGTGGAACAGCGGAGACTCTCGGCGGCGTAGCTTTCGCCATTAACCGGGAGTCGTCAGACAATGTATGCGACGCCCCGCTCTTCGTAGTGCCACTCTGATCACGAGTGGGCATGGGAGAGTTCTTTGCTGAGTTTGGCGAGGGGCCGACCAATAATCCTGGGGGAATGTTGTTAGCGTCGACGCCGACCGTACCTCCAGTTCCAGTGGAGGAGGCACGGTCATTACTTGCAGGAATGTCCGGGGTTCCGGCCGCACCACTCTTTCCCTGAGGGGTCGCGGCGAAAATGCCAGTTCGATTGCCGGGCGGTACGGCTGACGGCGCGGTGGGAGTGGATGGATGAATCCCGAGGGCGATGAGACGTCCACCGTTTGTCGTCCCAGTTGCCTCAAGAGATGGTGGCGGCGGCACGACCGCTGGTCCAGAGGCACCGAGGGCGTCTGTATTCATTGCCGATGGCGTGCGTTGCTCCGTGAGGGGCAATCCCGGGGCGGGCGAGACTACTTGTGCTCGACCTATATTGATATCGCCCAATCTCTGGATCAACGCGGCTTGCACGACCGGCGGCGGGGCAATGACGTCCCGCGGTAATGCAGGGGACTGAGTCACGGTCGCGGTCATACCTGGCGCAGGAGCAACCACAGATGGGGGCAGAGCGGGCAGCCTCACTTCAGACGCGGAAGTTGCAGTCGCTGCCAGTGGTACTGTCGGTTGATTCTGTGGCCACGCCACGATATTGGGCATGGCTACTTCGCGCTCTAGTCTGAGCCCGGGAGGAACCACGATAGTCTGTCTACGATTGTCCGGTTCTGATGGGACGGAAATAATTGCTTGCGGCGCATGTTCGGGCACCCCACGTTCAGGAGGTGAAAGGCGGGCTCTGCCCGTGTTCAACGGTGGCAGATATTCGGAAGCCGAGTAATAAATCACATCCTGTCTGTTGAAGCTGGAGTGATCCTTGATCTGTGGTTGAGGCCAAAACTGTGTGGCTCCGGACAACGCTGCAATGATCGCAACATGATAGATAGCAGATTCCAGGAACCTGCGCCAAGGCAAGTGAGGCGCAACGAAGACGTCTTCCCAAAAAGCTGCTGGCAGCGATGAGAGTTTTAATCCTGGCTCCGGTGCACGAAACGAATCTCCAAGATTGCGAAAGAACACTTCCGCCCAGGGCTCCAAATCGACCACAAACCGTGGTTCAGGCGGAACATTTACTGTCCTATCCACCACGGGTTCCACCAGCCCTGAGCCCTGTTTCATGCCACAACCAGCAACAAAGAACTTATTATAGCTGCGTCGTGCCGCGACAGGTTCATGAGTTCGTGGCAGGTGATCTTCCATGCTCTAATAGATTTCGAGAATTGCCCACATGATTCGGAGCCGGGAAAATCTATGAGCGGGAACGTAATGAAGTATCTCGTCAGAGTGTCTGTAATGCTTTTGCTGATAAGTTCGTGCTTGACTGGTCAGGACAGCGCGCAGCAGCCTCCATCTCCTAAGAATCCCGTCGAAGATTACTCCGGCGTGTACGCCTTCCTGCAGGATGGTGAATTCGTCCAGGTCACGGTTGAAGACGCGGGACGGGTGACCGGATTCGTGTCTCGCTATGGCGACTTGGAGAGCGATCGCGGAGCCTTCCTGGACCAGTTCTTCAAAACAGGCAAACTCGATGGCAAGAAACTCAGCTTCACAACTGACACTGTCCATGGCGTTTGGTATGACTTCAAGGGCGCGGTCGAGAGGGGAGAAGGAAAGAACGTGGGCGACGAAGCTTACTACGTCCTGAAAGGGACGCTCGTGCAATACAGCACCGACGCGAACAAGAAGACTCTGGCGAAGTCCCGTGAGGTGTCGTTCAAGTCGTTTCCGCAGGATTTCGGGACTGGTCCCGAGAAGCGAGATTAGATCGTAAATAGCCCGGCATTCAGATTGCATCCGCAAAGCGAAAGCACAATCGTTCTCCGAATCGTTGTCGCCAGAACTATGCAGCGTTAGGGAAGCTGCAGGTCGAAGCCATAAATCTCCTGCGTGCTGATGTCGCGGGGAAACAGGGGAACGTCGCCGGGGCCGAGCCCGGTCCAGGAACCAGGGCCGAACTGGCCGCGGAACAGGCGGGCGTTCTTCAGGTCGGCTATCTTCTCCATTTTCGAGTCGCTGACTCGCAGACGAAAATATCCGCTGTCTTTACTCAGGAAGGTGTCGAAGTACACATAGGCGCTGTCGCGCGACCATGCGAGGTAACCGAACGGCGGCTTGGTATCCAATGGTCGCCACTTTTCGGTCTTCACGTCATAGAGCATCAACTTGTCAAAGTCGGCAGAAATCGCAACGATAGAGCGGCCATCGGGAGACCACCGGGGAGCGAAGATTCTCTGGGAACCCGCGAGTTGCGAAGTCTGGCGGGTCTTCAGATCGAACATCTCGAGATAGGTCTTCGCCGGATCCTCCGGGTCGTGATGTCCGAAGGCGAGCAAATTTCCGTCGGACGACCACGTGGGATCAGTTTCCATTGCTTCGTCGGAAGTCAGCGGTTGGGGAACGCCTCCGTCCGCTGAAATCAGAAATACTTTCCACGGCTTTCCGGGTACAGTGCCAGAGAACGCGATCTGCTTCCCATCGGGGGACCAGTGGGCCAAGGCCGTCTGCATGGGAGGGTATGTGAGCTGTAAGCGAGCGCTACCGTCTAGCTTGCTGCGCCATAGGGCGCCATCCGGATAGCTGACATACGTAACCCACTGGCCGTCGCGGGAGAAGTCCACGTCGCCGGCGGAGATGCCGCCGAGATAGGGAATCAGTTCACCGGATCTGGCGTCGTAGCGGACCAATTCCGCGCGCGGCTGGATGCCAATCACGAACAACTTCCTACCGTCCTTGCTGGGAAGCGGTTGGTCAAACTGCAAGGGACCGGTGGTAAGCTGAACAGGCTGGGGAGATGCCTTCTGCCACCAATCGGACCGGTCGGGCATGATCCAGACATTGCTGGCGCCGTCGCGCACACTCGCAAAAACGTAATATTTGCCGTCGGGGGTCCACCTGCCGCAGCATTCGGCCGGAGAAGTATTCCAGCCGGGTAGCAGCGGATGTATGCCCGTGCCATCGGCGCGCACTTCCCAGAGAGAACTCGTGTTGTTGACCTGGTTTGAAACCGCAAATCGAATGCGGCTTCCGTCAGGTGAGAAACTCAGCGAGGACGGACGATCCGGAGCGGTAAGGAGCTTGTGCGGATTGGAGCCATCGTGATCGGCGAGATAAAGATCGTTCCCTTTTGCAAAGAGCAACGTACCGTCGGGCGCCCAGATGGCATAGTGCGCAAACACGTCGCCCAGTCGGCGTGGCGAGCCGGCTGGCATGGGCATCGACCAGTAGAAGGCGTTGTCTGGCGATCCTTGTGTAACCAGCAGTTCTGACCGTTCCGGCGAAACGTCAGCCACGACGGGACCGTCGAATGCCAAATTAATAGGAGCAGTTTCGCCTCCGCCTACCGACACCTGGGCGATGCCCTCACGGGTAGTGGTCACCTCGGTAAAGTAGAGTCGATTGCCATCAGTCACCAGGGTGATCTTGGGCAGTCCATCGTTGGTGATCTGCTTTGATCCCATGATTCGCGGCGGCGGCAGCGGGGAACGCCAGAATGCGATCCCGGCCGCCAGCGCGACAAGCGCCGGGATCGCACTCCACTTCAGCAAACGCATCGTGGGCTTCGAGGCTGCCGTGGCAACCGCTACTACGCTGCTGGCCGCTGCCCTTCCCGATTCCGTCTCGCGCCGCAAGCGTTTGAGGTCGGTTTCAATATCGGCGGCCGAGCGGTAGCGGAGATCGCGATCTTTCTCCAGCGCCTTGTTGATGATTCGTTCAAGTTCGGCAGGCAGATCGGGATTCAGGCGCACTGGGGCAACGGGAGCGCGGTTCACGATCGCTTCGCAGATCATTGCCGAAGTTTCACCGCGGAACGGCAACGTGCCGGTTGCCATTTCGTACAACACGGCTCCGAAGGAATACAGATCCGTGCGGGCGTCCAAATCCCTGCCGCGTACCTGTTCGGGCGACATGTAGGCGACGGTTCCCACCATCGTTCCTGGGCTGGTCAAATACTCCTGCTTTACAGAACGGGTTTGGGTGTTGAGAGCAGCGACTTGGCTGGACGGGCTGTCGGGCGCGACCTTAGCCAGACCGAAGTCGAGGATCTTGGCGTGGCCGCGCTCGGTGACGAAAATGTTGGCGGGTTTAATGTCGCGGTGGACGATGCCTTTGCCATGCGCGGCATCCAGGCCATCGGCGATCTCGATGGCGAGTGAGATCAGGATCTCAAGATCGAGCGATTGGCCTGCGATGCGGTGCTTCAGTGTCACACCTTCCAGATATTCCATGGCGATGAACGCAAGGCCGTTCTCCTCGCTAATGTCGTAAATGGTGCAGATGTTGGGATGATTCAAAGCAGAAGCGGCCTGTGCCTCACGCTGAAAGCGGCTCAGAGCTTGGGGATCTCTAGCAACGTTATCGGGCAGGAATTTCAGAGCGACAAAGCGGTGTAGCCGTGTGTCCTCAGCCTTGTAAACCACACCCATCCCGCCACCGCCCAGTTTTTCGATGATGCGATAGTGCGAAATGGTCTGGCCGATCATGCGCAAGCATGCTATGGCGGAAGTGCAGGCAAGTCAATGAAAGCCGCGGAGTTGGCGTTGTCTCAAAAAGGTTGCAGGCGAAAAATGGTCAACAAGAGGCGGCTAGTCTTTGAGAAGTAGAAGCGAGCGCGAACACGGCGCGCACTGCCGGACTTTGTGGAATTGCCCGTTCAGGCCAGCTTGGTGCCGCCCGAGGTTCGCCGGGCGTCAGCGAGTTTCTTCTCCAATCCGTCGCTGTGGCTGGCTTCGAAGGTCATCAACTCGCGGTAAAGTTCGCGCATCTCCGGCTCTTTTGTGGTTTCACTGAGCCGGGTGTAGTAGCGGGCCGCGTTTTGCTCGGCCGCAATCGCAATTTCAAGCGCCATTTCGCGCGGCGAGCGGCCAACCTTCAGTCGGCTGAAAGTAAATAGCTCTCCATTTTCCAGCCGCGGCAGTTCGATGAAATCATTCACGTCTTCTTCCGTCACGGTGCAAGGACGTGTGCCATAGCGATCGAAATATCGCTTTTGGAGCAGCGTGCCGTGTTGACGCTCCTCCGCCGCCATGTCCCAAAACGTGGCCGCGATCTCGAGCGATTCGGCTTCGCCGAATCCGGCGAACATTTCCGCAAACTGATAATAGATTTCCGCGTTACGTTCCTCGATGAAGATCGCGACATGCAAAGCCTCTTGTGATGTCAGCGAGGCAAAGTCACGCTTCATGTGTTTTTCGTCGCGTCTCACAACAGCAAGCATAAATGGTGAGAGCTGATTTGAATACAGTAAAGGACAGGGTTTCAGGCGATGCGAAGCGCAATCAGGGCCAGGAGTGGTTGGAACTTAAGCCCCTTGCATTGTATGCTCGGGGCGTGTTGCGCTCGCTTGCGCCGGGTCGGTCTCCAACTCCAGGTCTGATCCTGGGGCTGATTATCACGCTCGCCGCCGTGGTCGCCTATTCCGGCTACATCGCCTTCCAGATCTCAGGCTTGCGAGAGCTGCAGAACAATCTGGTGGATCGCAATCGTAAAGACTCTCTCCAGCTGCTGCGTATCCAGAATGATCTTAATTCGGTGGGACTTGCGATGCGCGACATGCTGGACGCGGACGAGCCGTATCCCCTCACGGCCTGGTCGGCGCAATTCCAACGGGTTCGAGCTGACTTGAATGACGCGCTGCGTCTTGAGGAACAAGTCGCAGTCGCCACCCGAACGCCCGAGCAGAGACAATATCTGACCGACTCCGTAGCGCAGTTTTGGGATGCAGCCGATCGCACTTTTGCGCTCGCTCGTGACGGCAAGGACAAAGAAGCACGGTCTCAGATACGTCTTTCGTTGCAAGCCCGGCAGGCGGCATTGAGCACAGCGGTGGCGCGACTGCTTGTCCAGAACAACGAAAGCGAAGAGCAGGCGGCGCAGCGGGTCAGGCAGATTTATGATCGTGTCGGACGCCAGGTCTATTTATTTCTTGGCGTCACTCTGATCGCGATCGTGCTCACCAGCCTCTATCTGATTCGTTCCAACCGCCATTTGTTTGCGCAACTCGCCGCGCTATCCGAACAACGCAGCGAACTGGCTCAGAAGTTAATTTCCACGCAGGAATCTACCTTGCGTTACATTTCTCGGGAACTACACGATGAGTTCGGACAAATCCTGACCGCGGTGGGCGCAATGCTGGGCCGGGCGGGCAATCAAGCACCTGAGGGCTCGCCACTCCGCGCCGAATTGCGCGAAGTCTGCGAAATTGCCCAGACAACGCTGGATAATGTCCGCAGTCTCTCGCAGGCGTTGCATCCCGTAATGCTCGATGAGTCCGGGCTGGAGAGTACTCTTGACTGGTATATCCCCACGGTGGAAAGGCAAGCCGGTATTGACATATCCTATGAGAAATCGGGAACACCTTTTTTGGTGGATGGTCACGCTGCCATTCATATCTATCGTGTTTTGCAGGAAGCTCTGAATAATGTCACGCGGCATTCGGGAGCGCGCGAGGCCTGGGTTCGCCTGCAATTCTTGCCGGAGCGCCTGCAGCTCGAAGTGGAAGATCACGGTTCGGGATTCGAACCTCACGCGGTCAAGCAGGGAATAGGCCTGGTTGCAATGCGCGAGCGCGCAGAATTGCTGGGCGGTACCATCGAGTTTTTGAAATCGAACTCAGGTGGTTCGCTGGTGCGTCTAAAGGTTCCAAGAGAGAAATCGGACACACATGCCGAATAAAATTTCCGTGCTCTTAGTGGACGATCACAGCCTAGTGAGGCGGGGGTTTCGTCGCATGCTGGAAGATGAGCCCGACATCTCGGTCGCCGGAGAGGCAGGCGATGGCGAAGAGGCCATTCGTCTATCCGAGAAGCTGCGACCGCGTGTCATCTTGATGGATTGTGCGCTGCCTGGCATGAGTGGTCTCGACACCACGCGCCGGATTCTCGAGAAATTACCGGACACCATTGTTCTAATGCTCAGCATGCATACGGAAGAAACCTTGGTACGGCAGGCGCTCGAGTCCGGCGCACGTGGATACATGCTGAAAAATGCCATTGACTTGGAGTTGGGAACAGCGATCCGCAAAGTTGTGGCCGGGGAGATTGTGCTCGATCCTCAGCTCTCGCACCCCACTGCGTTGAAAGGTGAGCGCGATTACGGACTCACCACCCGCGAACTGGAAATCCTGCAACTAATCGTAGACGGAAAATCTAATAAAGAAATTGCCGCACAGCTCAAACTCAGCGCCAATACCGTTGCGGTCCATCGCGCCAACATGATGGACGCTCTCGGAATTCACAAGACCGCAGAACTGGTAGTTTATGCGATCCGCAACGGGCTGGTAAACCTTCCGTGAACCGCCGGTCTTTTCTCCAGGGAGTTGCAGGACTAGCGGGGGCCTGCAGTCTGGGTTCCCTCAATGCTTTTTCACAAACTTCCAATGCCGGGTTCAAGCTGGTAGACGTCACTGCTCGTGCCGGTTTGCAATTCCGTCACAACAGCGGCGCCTACGGCGGCAAGCTTCTGCCCGAGACGCTGGGCGCAGGCTGTGCCTTCCTTGACTATGACCGTGACGGCTGGCAGGACATTCTGTTGCTCAACGGAATGGACTGGCCCGGACGCAAGCGGCAGCGCAGCACACTCCGCCTGTACCGCAACAATCGCAATGGCACATTCTCGGATGTAACCCGCAGCGCCGGTCTCGATATCGAGATGTACGGAATGGGTATTGCGGTTGGGGACTACAACAATGATGGTTATACCGACATTCTGATTACATGTGTCGGACAGAACCGATTGTTTAGAAATACGGGCAAGGGGACTTTTGTGGACGTCACCAAAGCCACTGGCCTGGGCGGACGGTCCGGCTTCAGTACTTCAGCGCTGTGGTTCGATTTCGATCGCGATGGACTGCTCGATCTTTTCATCTGCAACTATGTTAAGTGGTCTGCGGAACACGACGTGTTCTGTAGTCTCGATGGGAAGCATAAATCCTATTGCACGCCCGAGGCCTACCGCGGCGAAACCTGCTGGCTTTTTCACAATCGCGGAAATGGGACATTCGAAGACGTCACCGCGACCAGCGGAATTTTTGACAGCAGTTCAAAGTCGCTGGGCGTGGCAATGCTTGACTACGATCAGGACGGCTGGCCTGACCTACTGGTCGCCAATGACACGCAGCCGAACAAGCTCTATCGGAACCTGCGTAACGGAACGTTTAAAGATGTTGCCGTCGATGCCGGCATCGCCTTCAGCGCCGAGGGAAAAGCGCGAGCCGGAATGGGTGTAGATGTAGCCGACTTCGATAACTCGGGCGCGGCAGGTGTGGCAATCACCAATTTTGATAACGAAATGATCGGCCTCTATCGACGTTCTGCGAACGGAACTTATGCAGATGTGGCGGCGCAGAGCGGAGTGGGACTACCGTCAAAAGATAAGTTAGGTTTCGGCTGCATATTTCTGGATGCCGATCTGGACGGCTCGCCTGACTTGGTCTCGGTGAACGGACACATCGATGACACCGTGCGGAATGTCCGTAACGTCGGTTACGCACAGCCCCCGCAGCTGTTTCTAAACAACGGTAAGGGAGTGTTTCGTGACATTGCTTCAGAAATCGGCCCTGAATTCGTCCAGCCCAAGGTGGGACGCGGTCTGGCTTATGGCGATTTCGACGGCGACGGAGATCTCGATATCCTGATGACCACTAACAACGGCCCTGCATTCCTGTTTCGCAATGACCAGCTTGCTGGCAACCGCAGCATAAGAGTTCGTTTAGTGGGGACAAAGTCAAATCGCGATGCAATCGGCGCTTCAGTGCGAATCTTTCATGGAGGCACGAGTCAATTACGTCTGGTCAAAGGTGGATCCAGTTACTTGTCACAATCGGAACTTCCCGTTACTTTCGGTGTGGGTAAACGCGATCGCGTCGATCGCCTGGTGATTCAGTGGCCCAATGGTCGGACTGAGGAATACAAAGATCTCGCAACTGGCCGGGGCTATGAATGCGTCGAAGAAAAAGGAATTGAGCCGCTCACTACCTTCTAGTATTTTTCTAGTATTGCGCCCCTCGAGTAGCCGGACTAAGGTGTGGACAATTTTCATGTCCTCATCCGCGGCGCCCTCCGGCCCGCAGCCTTGAGGCGTTAAACCCACAACTAAGTTAGGCCGCCAAAATGGCGGCCTCTCTTATATCTAAATGTTGTAGAAGCTTTTTTCGACTCTATCTCGACCAAGATTGTCTGGAGGCTTCACATGAAATCTCGCACTGCGATCATCAGACTCACATTGCCGTGCCTATTGCTTGTTGCTGTTCTGGCGCTCGCTAAGAGCGACGGCAAACCATTAACGGTGAAAGGCTATGTTCTCGACTCGGCCTGTGCATTTACCAAGGGTCTCAGCAAACCGATAAGCAAAGACTGCGCGGAGGCATGCGCGAAAGCAGGCTCTCCGTTGGTGATTCTGTCGGATGACGGAATCATCTATTGGCCCATTGCCGAGACCACGCCTTCCAGTGGGCAGAATGAAAAACTGCTGCCATACGCCGGTCAGAAAGTTACAGCTAGCGGGAAGGTGTTTCAACGAGGCGGTTCGAGCGCCATGGTTATCGAAAAACTGGAACCGCTTTCCAACGGCAAATAATTACCCACTGTTCGATCCGGGCCCTGATTCATATCTCGGTTAAGGAGTATTCCCGTGCATGTGTCGTCGATCCGTTGCTCGGTGTTGATAACAGTCACGATTCTATCCAGCTTGTTGCCGCTTAGTGTTGTCAGCGGTGCGCAGGAATTGGGAACTGCAGTGCTGAACGGCGACGTCACGGACCCACAAGGCGCGGTCGTGATTGGCGCTCACGTGATTGCGCGAAGCCTGGCCACGGGCGTTCAGCGTACCAGCGTGACCAACCACGTCGGGCTCTTCGCGTTTAACAACCTTGCGCCTGGCCCGTATGAAGTACGAGTAGAGGCCGCAGGATTCGCTCCGGCGACGGCAACCGTCCGTTTGGAAGTTGGACAGCAGGCCAGCTTGAAGTTTCCGTTAACCATCGAGCAAGAGAAGACCACGATTGTGATCGACGACCGCGACTCAATCCCACTCATCAATACTGTGACCTCTGTGGTGGATGGCGTGATAAACGCACAGCAGATCGACAATCTGCCACTGAATGGCCGCAATTTCCTGGAACTGGCGCTGCTCATTCCGGGTAATACGATTGCGCCCAATTTCGATCCCACCAAGTCGAGCACTGTCGTCATTTCTTCGGCCGGGCAGTTGGGACGCGGCGGCAACGTAAGCATCGACGGCATGGACAACAACGACGATGTCGTGGGCGGCATGCTCGTCAATATTCCGCAAGATGGAGTGCAGGAATTTCAGATTGCCACCAACCGTTTTTCCGCCGAGGTCGGGCGTTCGGGATCCTCCGTAGTAAATGTGGTGACCAAGTCCGGGAGCAATATATTGCACGGTTCGGCGTCATTCTATGAGCGGGACAAGGTTCTCCAAGCTCTTCCCGTTCCGCCGGCAGCAGTATGCCGGAACCCTGGGAGGCCCGCTGGTCAAAGACAAAGCCTGGTGGTTCGGAGCCTTTGAGTATCGCGACGAATTGGGCGGAGTCCTGGTGGGAAGGCGCGACCCCGCGAGCCAAACCATCACGAATAGTTTTGCTTTCACTCCTTTGACCGATCCCATGGGAACTGTTCGTGGAGATTGGCAGATCACGAGCAACGATCTGCTTGCAATGCACTATTCGATTGAACGCCAGAGCGTCACGGGTGGGGCGAGTTTCCTGTCAGGCGCTCCCATCGGTTCAGCCTCCGAACGGCAGGATGCGCGCAACAATTTCCAAACCTTTCAAACTTCGTGGACGCGCGTGCTGAGTCCCACGTTACTCAACCGGGCCAGCTTCAGTTTCAACAACTTTATCAATAGCACCAATCCAGTCGCGCCCGGAATTGAGCTCGACTTTCCTAGCATCGCAGATGGAGCTTCCTACCGCGTCCCACAGCAGACACGCCAGAAGCGGCTGCAGTGGGACGACGGCGTGGATTGGACTCATGGTCAGCATAACCTTCGCTTCGGAGGACAGGTGCAGCACATTGGCGCTGATTTCAACCTGGGAGTATTTCAGGGCGGCGCGATTGAGTTCATTCAGGACTTCGCAGACTTCGATCACAACAATGACGGGGTCACCAACGACCAGGATTTGCTCTTTGCGGTGACTATCCGCAGCGGCAAGCCTTCAGTGCCGCTGCTTATCCCGGACGCCAACAATAATCATTTCGCCACATACGTGCAGGACGACTGGCGCGTGCATCCGCAGTTCACTTTAAATCTGGGGTTACGGTACGAGCTCGACACCGACGTAAATAATGTTGGGCACTACAATCAGATCAATCCCATCCTGCTCCCGCTCCTCCACGGCAACCGTCACAAGGACACCAACAATTTCGGTCCGCGCGTGGGCTTCAACTGGGCCACTCGGGGTGGCCAGCTCAGTCTGCATGGCGGCTATGGCATTTATTACGATCGAGTCACCCTGGAGATCGTCTCACTGGAGCGTGGACTCGACGGCCGAGCCCTGCCCATCGACGTACGCCTGGGCAGCGCCAACTATTTGGACTCGAATGGGCATTTCGTTCCCGGCGCCCCAACTTTTTCTGATCCCTTCACTGGTTTCATCATTCCGGGAGCAGGAGGCGCGTCCGAGGGCATCAA
>MNGW01000148.1:0-18834 GCA_001918935.1 Acidobacteriales bacterium 13_1_40CM_3_55_5
CGCTGAGCCCTAGTTCCTGGGCAATTTCGCGATTGCCGAGTCCGTCGGCGACGAGGGCGACCACCGTTCTTCGCGCGGGGTCAGAAGTTTGAACCCGCTCGCATTCACCACGCGCAGTGAGGGCACCTGGGCTACGGCTTCGATGAGATATTGCATTTGCTCGCTATTTGCCCAGACCTGGCCTTGATGAACACTCTGAATGCACTTGCACAGCAGCCGAAAAGGATGTTCGGCGAAGCAAAACAGTCCCCTGGCGCCGGAGCGGAAAGCATTCAGCGCCACCTCGCGGGCGCCGGAGTTAATCAGCACGATCTTGGGGATTTCTGGATGAGCCAAATGAAAGCGCCGGAGCAAGGTCATATCGTGCGATTCAGTCCTGGGGCGATCGACATTGATGACTGATTTGTGCGGGAAAGGTCGCGACGGTTTGCAGCATGGCGTCGAGATCCGCAGCACAGCAGATTACGTCAAATTCGGGGCGCTGCCCTAGGGCGCTGACCAGAAGCTGGCATTCCATCTGGTTGGAGTCGGCGACCAGCACACGAATGGCACTCAACGAAGCCAACGGACATAGATTCCATAAAGTCCTCGGGGAATTGGCGGCGCCAAGCTGGCGACACACGCTGTCTATTCACGCGCGGCGCGACTCCGGCTCCGAAAAATGATTACGGAGTTTCGGCCGGACGTAACGAACGTACGCAACATTTATCACCATTTGTCGCCCTCGATCCTTGGGAACTGAAGGCGCAAGGCGTGCCCGTTGTCTATCACATCAATGATTTCAAGCTGGTTTGCCCCAGCTACAACATGGTGTCTCACGGCCACGCCCGTGAGCGTTGCCATAACGCAAAGTTCTGGCACGTGCTTACCGAAGGGTGTTACGCCGGATCACCTGGATCAAAGCTTGTGCTGGCGGCTGAAGCTTATTTTCACTCTTGGCTGCGGACTTACAAAAAGTGTGTCGACCGGTTCCTAGCGCCCAGCCGGTTCGTGAAGGACAAGCTGATACAGAACGGCTGGGAGACCGCAAAAATCGATGTGCTACCGCACTTTCAACAATTGCCGCCAGGCCCGCCGAAAGAAGCGGCAGCCGATGCCCCGGTCCTCTACTTTGGACGGCTTTCGCCGGAGAAAGGATTGACCGACCTACTGCAAGCCATGCAACATCTGGCGAAAGTCCCCTTGTGCATCGCAGGAGAGGGACCCCAAAGGCTGCAACTCGAAAAAATGGCGGATTCGATGGGGTTGTCGAACGTGGAGTTCGCCGGTCATCTTGCGAGCCGCGAATTGAACGGCGCGATCGCTGGCGCACGTTTCACGGTGTTGCCTTCCAGGGCTTATGAGACGTTTGGAAAAAGTATTCTCGAGTCCTTTGCGTTTGGCCGTGCTGTCATAGCGTCCGATCTGGGTTCCCGTCGCGAGCTGATCTATGAGAACCAAACTGGATTGCTGTACCCACCCGGTGATGTGGAACAACTAGCGAAACAAATTTCATTTCTTCATGACCGACCAGAGCTGACGGCTTAGATGGGGGCCGCGGGGCGGGAGCTGGTAGTAAATCAGTATTCTCCGGAGACCCACTATGCGGCCTTGATGAAACTCTATGGGACTCTGGTGGTAATGGGCAAAAGGCTGCCGGCCGCAAAAGAGAACCCAAGTCGATTGCGCGTGGCATTTATCGGTGGCCGCGGAGTGATTTCAAAGTACAGCGGTATCGAAGCTTATTACGAGGAGGTGGGCAAACGGCTCGTAGAGATGGGTCATCAAGTGACAGTCTATTGCCGGACTTACTTTACTCCTCCGTTAAAAGAACACAATGGGATGCGACTGGTGCGGCTGCGCACAGTCAGATCCAAGCACCTGGATACCCTGGTGCACACTTTCCTGAGCACTGTTCACGTTCTGTTCACCGGCTGCGATATCGTGCATTATCAATGTTTGGGCCCTGCCCTCTTCTCATTCATCCCGCGAATATTCGGAAAGAAGACAGTAGTAAGTGTGCAGGGTCTGGATTGGCAAAGAAAAAAGTGGGGGCATTCGCTTCCCTTGTGCTGAGACTCGGAGAACAGGCTTCCGTGCGCTTGCCCAGCACTACGATGGTCGTGTCGAACAATCTGCAAAAGCATTACCAGTCACGATATTTCAATCGGGTTAAGTATGTGCCGAACGGGACCATAATCCGGCGACAGCGTTCGACATCCAGACTTGCTGGATGGGGGCTCACAACAGGCAACTACATTCTTTTTCTCGGCCGTTTTTCGCCGGAAAAGAATTGTCACCTGCTGATTCAGGCTTATGAAAAGCTCCTGACTCCCGTAAAGCTTGTATTTGCGGGCGGCTCCAGTCACTCCGATTCGTATGCCGGCCAACTGCGCAATCATCAAGACGAGAATATTCACTTCCTTGACTGGGTTTCTGGCGATGCTTGGACGAATTGCTCACCAACGCCATGCTCTTTGTTTTGCCTTCGGATATCGAAGGGCTTTCATTGGCCCTGCTGGACGCGATGGGAGCGGGAGTATGCGTCTTGACCAGCGACATCGCGGAGAATTGCGAACTGGTTGAAGGCGCAGGCTTCACCTTCAAACGAGGGGATGTGAATGATTTGGAGCGAATGCTGCGCTGGCTAATTTCTGACTCGTCGGCCCGATTGATGGCGGCTGAAAAGGCGCAGCAGCGTGTTCGCGAACATTATTTGTGGCGAGGAATCACGGTAGAGGTGGAGCGTGCTTATTGGCGGACAATGGGAAGAGAAGATTCCAGTGCGGCGCTGCGGCAATTACCACTTGGCAATTTAGGCGACTTGACCATACTGCCTAAAACCAAAAAGATTGGTATGTAAGAAATCGCCACAATTTTCAAAGAGTTCAGGGTTGGAATCAGCTTCCGGCCCTTTTTTTATTACAATTCGTGAGAATATGTCAGCATGTCTGTGGCGAGGGCCAATCGTGAAGTGTGGACACGATGGCTCGATGCTGAGTACCGGCCGACCACTTATAGAATTCAGCAAGCATGCAAAACACAATTTTAATCACCGGCGGCTCCGGCTTCATTGGATCGAATTTCATTCTGCAATGGATAGCCTCGGAAAGAACGCCGGTGGTCAATCTTGATAAGCTGACTTATGCTGGCAACCCGCGCAACCTGCAGCGTGTTTCATCGGATACGCGATATTGCTTCATGCAAGGTGACATTTGTGATCGCGATCTGGTGCATAGCATCCTGGAACGCCATAAACCCAGGGCTGTAGTTCATTTTGCTGCAGAAAGCCACGTCGACCGCTCCATCCGAGGTCCCGATGACTTTATCCGCACCAATGTGAATGGAACATTCTGTTTGCTCGAGGAAGCGCGGGCATATTGGATGGCATTGGCACGACAGGATCGCGAATTATTTCGATTTCTGCATGTCTCGACCGACGAGGTTTACGGGTCCCTGGATCCGCACGATCCACCTTTTTGCGAAACCACACGCTATGCGCCGAATAGTCCATATTCGGCTTCAAAAGCAGCAGCAGATCACCTGGTGCGCGCCTATTTTCACACGTATGACGTGCCCACGCTGACTACGAACTGTTCCAATAACTATGGTCCTTATCAGTTTCCGGAGAAACTGATCCCTCTGATTATTTTGAATGCGCGCAAGGGCAAATCGCTGCCGCTGTATGGAGATGGGCAGAATGTTCGGGATTGGCTCTATGTCGAAGATCACTGCGAAGCCGTACGTATGGTGCTGGCTCGTGGCCGAATCGGCGAAACCTACAACATCGGCGGCTGGAACGAAAAACGGAATGTCGAAGTTGTGGATACGATCTGCTCGATTCTTGATGACTTGTGTGGCAACGATCCGGTGTTGCCACATCGAACGTTGATCTCATTTGTGAAGGATCGTCCAGGTCACGATCGCCGCTACGCCATGGACGCATGTAAGATCGAGCACGAATTGAGTTGGAAACCGCGGGAAACTTTTGAGAGCGGTATTCGCAAGACCATTAACTGGTATTTGCAGAATGAGGCGTGGGTGAACGAAGTGACTGCGGGAAACTATCGCCAATGGATCGCAACACATTATTCTTAACCGTTTGTTTGCGGTCGAACTCTCACCCAGAGTGAATAAACCACGAATGGCAAAAAAGAAAGAACATCGAGCCCAACCTTATAAGGGCATCATCCTTGCTGGAGGGTCTGGAACCCGGCTCTACCCCGCCACGCACGCTGTGGGCAAAAGCTTGTTGCCGGTCTATGACAAGCCTCTAATCTATTACCCTCTTTCGACTCTTATGTTGGGAGGGATCCGAGACATCTTGGTGATTTCTACCCCGGAGGACACTCCTCGATTCGAACAATTGCTTGGAGACGGCTCACGTTTCGGACTGAATCTGGATTATGCGGTGCAGAGCAAGCCGCAGGGTATCGCGCAGGCTTTTCTGGTCGGACAAACGTTTATTGGATCGAGTTGCTGCGTGCTAGTGCTGGGCGACAATATTTTTTACGGCCATGATTTCGCAAAGGATGTTCGCCACGCCACAGAAAAGTCCCATGGAGCGCGCATCTTCGCCTATCCCGTACATGACCCGGAACGTTACGGCGTTGTGGAATTCGATACCGCCGGGAAAGCGCTTCGCCTGGAAGAAAAGCCGGAACATCCCAAATCGCGATATGCGGTCACTGGCCTTTATTTCTACGATAATGATGTGGTGGCAATCGCGAAATCCTTGAAACCATCCGCTCGCGGCGAGTTAGAGATCACGGACGTTAACAAGATTTATCTGGAACGCGGAGAGTTGGAAGTTGTGGTAATGGGCCGTGGCATGGCCTGGCTGGATACCGGAACGCACGAGGCGATGATGGAAGCTTCATTATTCATTCAGACTATCGAACGGCGTCAGGGATTGATGGTCGCGTGCCCGGAGGAAATCGCCTATCGTTACGGCTACATTAGTGCCGATCAATTGGAAGAAATCGGAAACTCGATGAAGAACAACGGTTACGGAGCCTATCTGCTGCAACTGCTGCGCGAGAGAGTCTTTTGACGCGGACGTGGCACAAGCAGTCAGGGCAGTCATGAAGGTGACCCCGGCGTCATTAAAAGGAGTCTTGATTCTTGAGCCGCGAATCTTCGGCGATGAGCGCGGCTATTTCCTGGAAAGCTACAACCAACGCACCATGGGCGAAGCAGGCATCCATGAACATTTCGTCCAGGATAATCACTCGTTCTCCGCGCACAATGTGGTGCGTGGACTCCATTACCAGATACAACGTCCGCAAGGGAAATTAGTACGCGTTGTAGCCGGAGAAATTCTGGATGTCGCGGTGGACCTGCGCCGCAATTCTCCTACCTTCGGCCGATGGGAAGCAGTTCGCCTCTCCGGGCAAAACAACCGCATGTTGTGGATGCCCGCTGGTTTGGCACATGGGTTCCGTGTTGTTTCGAACGACGCGCATGTGCTCTATAAGGCTACCGACTTTTATTTTCCGGAGTTTGACCGTACGCTGGCGTGGAATGATCCCGATCTGAAGATTGACTGGCAACTCGATGGTGAAGCGATTGTTTCTGCCAAGGATAATCTCGGCATTCCGTTTCGTCAGGCGGAAGTGTACGAATAGAACTACAGGATCGCAGCATGCGGGTAACCATCTTCGGGGCGACTGGTCTGCTCGGCAAAGCGCTCGTGCGCCAATGGACCGATGATGATGTCAGCGGGCTGGGCTTTAGAGACGCCGACATTCGGAATCCGAAGCAGATTTCGAATGTCCTTGAGAAGACTCGACCGGATTGGATCGTACTCGCCGCCGCATACACAGACGTAGACGGATGTGAGGGGAATCCGGAGCATGCCTTTGATGTCAACTGCCATGGAGCGATTAACGTGGCGCACGCGGCCAAGCAGTTCGCTTCCCGTCTTCTGTTTCTCAGTACGGATTACGTGTTCGACGGGGCCAATAATCATCCTTACGAGACCAACGATCCTCGCGCACCACTCAACGTATATGGACGTTCAAAGGCCGAGGCAGAAGTGCAAATCAGCCAAGTGTTGCCGGAATGCTGCATTTTGCGCACGTCCTGGCTATTTGGAAAGGATGGGAAATGTTTTCCGGAGACAATTCTGAAATTGGCTGCAAGCCAACCCGCAATTGACGTGGTTGACGACCAGCGGGGATCTCCCACCTACACAGTCGACCTGGCCCGAACGATCATCCAGCTTTGCCGGTCTGACGCTAAAGGAATTGTGCACGCAACCAACCGTGGGGACTGTTCGTGGTTCGAGTTTGCCCGTGAGATTGTTGCCGACACCAGATTAAACACCATGGTGCGTCCCAGTACGAGTGAACATTTCGTCCGGCCCGCACGACGGCCAACATATTCCGTGCTGTCCGGTAAGAGTCTGGAGAAGCAAGGAATTGAAATGCCGCGTTGGCAAGACGCGCTGCGAAGATACCTGCTGGAGAGAAATTCAGTTTCGTAGAGGGAACCAAGCCTTGCACTTCCCTGGGCACACGGTTGATACCATAATGCGGCGGTTTTCAGTTGTTGCGGTTTTCTCTAGACTATGCCTTCAGGGGAGAGTATGGGCGACTCGCAAAAATCGGCCGTTCCCATAACACGTCCGGAACAATACCACCCAAAGAAAGATGAGCGTCGCTCACAATCAAGGAAAGATGGAGTGCTTTCCAAGATTGAAGACGCCACCTACGAGGTTCTTCGCAAGCACGACAAAAAATCGGCGTAATCACGGCTCGTCGTCTCCGGCTCTATTGTGGTTGCTAGACAAGTCTCCTGCCGCAGTTACTAATTCCGGATTCAGTCGTGGCAAACCGAACCGTTTGAGCTTCAGATTCAGTTCCGGTACATCCCTACTCTTGATCACGTCCCAGCGCGCTAACTGCTGATCAAGAGCGTTGTTTAGGTCACTGAACGTGCTCACAGCTTGCGTGGTCGGCGCTGCATCAGCACTGTCGACAGCGGCTAGCAAAGTGTTCAACCCGGCATTCAACCTCGCCAGGCTTCTCCCGCCCGCCGTGCTCAAGAAAGTTCTGCCGTATCCTCCTTCATTCCCTTCCAGCTCAGCCGCCTTGCTTTCAAGCGCTGAGACCGTTTCCTTGAGCTGACCCTGCCGAACTTTTTCGATCAGATTCTTGAGCCGCCGGCGCAAGCTGCGCACCTGCTGTAGTGTTTCGTAATCGCGACGCATGGCTTCGTTGATTTTCGTCTCAAGTTCAAACTGCTGACGCAGACCGCCCTGAGTTGTCATTACACGTGGATCCATCTTGATCATCAGCGGTTGCGTGTAGGTGGTTCCATTCACTGTCAGCTTCACACTGTATTTCCCAGGCATGACCGTAGGTCCAAGCGGCGTGCGTGGCGTATCGTGATAAATCGCAGAGATCGGATATTCGTGCTCCAGCGAATCCGGCGGAGGATAATGCAAATCCCAAACGAAGCGATGCATACCGGGCCGTGTTGACAGCACTCGAGCTGGACGGATCCAGTACGTCGGGATATTCAGCTCTTTCTCGTTCATCGGCTCTGGTTTGTCTGTGCTGGAAAAACGATGGACCAGTTTCCCCGATTCATCTGAAATCTCGATTGTCACCGGGCCGATCGCGGCTGATTTCAAAACATAATCGAGCATGGCGCCGTCCGGCGGATTCTGGCCAGCGGGTTCTTCCGGTGGCAAGGGCGTGTCAGTGTTGTTATTGCGGCGAACTCGGTAAGTCAGCTGCGGAGCGAAAAGATATGCATCAGATGCGGCTACCTTTGCGTCCATTTGCCGTAGCGGAGTGATGTTATCCAGGATCCAGAAAGAACGTCCATGTGTACCAACGACGATGTCATCCTGATGCACTACCAAATCACGTATCGATGTCGCCGGCAAATTGAGGCGTAGAGACTGCCAATGATCTCCATCGTCGAATGAGACGTAGACGGTGCGCTCGGTGCCGGCAAACAGTAGTCCTTTGCGCTCAGGATCCTCGCGAACCGTGTTCGCCGGTTCGTTATCGGGGATGCCGTTCACAATCTTCTGCCAGGTTTTTCCGCTATCGTGAGTGCGGTAGATGTAGGGATGCAGGTTATCGAGCCGAAAGCGGTTCACCGCGGCATAGACAGTCGCAATGTCGAAGTGCGATGCATCCATCTGTGCGATTTTGCTCCATGGGGTTAGCTCTGGAGGCGTGACGTTCGCCCAGTTTGTACCGCCATCCCGTGTGACATGAATCAGCCCATCGTCCGTTCCCGCCCACATCAGATTCACGTCCTTGGGCGACGGAGCGAGCGAATAGATCACTCCACGGTGCTTGCCCTTGGCAGAATCAGATTCGACGAATACACCCAGATTCGGCGGCACGCCCGGATCCTGGCGCGTCAGATCAGGGCTGATGATTTGCCAACTGTTACCGCCGTCCGTGGTTTTGAATAGCACGTTGGACGCGAGATATAGGATGTGCGGGTCGACAGGTGAGAACATCAGCGGCGCGGTGCGGTTGAAACGATATTGCCCCGTGCGCAATATGACTGGCGAAATATCCTGGGTCTGACCGGTTAAGCGGTTGAACTTCGTCGCCTTGCCGCCGTAGATAAGATTTGGGTCCAGTGGATCGGGCGCGACATAGCCATATTCTTCGACGCCTACCGGATACCAATCTCGGAACGTGATTTCACCAAAATCACTTCGGCTGGCGGTCCCTACACTCCCGCTTTCCTGTTGCCCTCCGTAAACCCAATAGGGAAACTGATTGTCGGTGATGACGTGATAAAACTGCGCGGTTGGCTGGTTATACCACGAGCTCCAGGTTTGTCCACCATTCACGCTGATGGTGACTCCCTGATCCACGGCGAGCGCAATAATTTGCGGGTTGCCAGGATTGATCCAGACGGCGTGATAATCGTCGCCTCCCGGCGCTCCTTTGATGGCGGTGAAATTATGACCGCCGTCGGTGGAACGATAGGTGGAAATGTTGGCGATATAAATCGTGTCCTTGTTTTTGGGATCGACACGCACACAGGCAAAGTCGTCGCCGCGTCCCCAGAGACGATCATCTGAATTTATGCGCTGCCAAGTTTCGCCTGCATCATCGGAACGATAGAGACCACCGAGTTTGGGAGAATCCACCAGAGCGTAGATCCGGCTGGAATCATTCGGCGCAATCCCTAATCCGATACGCCCCAATCCTTCAGCCCACGTCGGCAACCCTTTCGCCAATTGACGCCACGTTGTGCCACCGTCGGTAGACTTATAGAGTCCGCTTCCCGGCCCGTTATAACCGCCGCCCGTCGTCCACGGCGGACGCCGCGATGCCCACATATCCGCATAAATAATTTGCGAGTTGGAGGGATCGAAAGCTAGATCAATCGCGCCCGTATTTTCGTCTTTGTACAAGACTTTTTGCCAGGTGAGTCCCCCATCGGTGGAGCGAAAAACTCCTCGCTCAGCATTCGGACCGTATGGATGGCCGAGAACCGCTACCAGCACGCGGTTCGGATCATGTGGATCGACGACGATGGCGGCGATCTGCTGCCCATCGCGCAAACCAAGATGCTGCCACGAACGACCACCATCGCTGGACTTGTAAATCCCGTCGCCGGTGGAGAGGTCCGGACGTCGCAGGCCTTCCCCGCTGCCCACGTAAATAATTTCAGGATTGGACGGGGCAATGGCCAGCGCTCCTACCGAGCCGGTCGGCTGATCATCGAAGACAGGGTTCCAGGTGCGTCCGTAATCGGTGGTCTTCCACACTCCGCCGTTGTTCGGAGCCATGTAGAAAACGTTGGGCTGTCCTGGCACGCCGCTGATCGCAACCCCGCGTCCGCCGCGAAAAGGTCCGATCAATCGCCAATGCAATTCCTGAAATAGGTTGGCGTCAAAGTGCTGGGAGAAACCGAATGCGACAAACGCGATTACGAGTAATAGATTGCAGAACGCGAAACGGCGAATGGAGATCACCTGCGCCTCCTCAGGAGCAGGTAAGGATAAATCAAGAATGTGGCTCTGAGCAGTTTGGCTTGAAGAGCTACTTAGTCGCCTAGCCTTGAGTCCGGTCCAGAAATTCCTGTTGCCAGGCCATCTGGATTGCTTCCAGTTTGCCCTCACTGGACTTTTTGGGATCGTCCTTGAACTCGAGCAACTCGGTGACGTAGCGATGCAAATCGGTGAAGCGTACGTTCAGCGGATCGAGTTCGGAATGCTTCTCGGAAAGAAGAATTCCAATGTCTTCGGCATCATCCCACGTCAGTTCTTTCGGCATAGGTTTTGCACCTGGATGCGTTTAATGCTCCTCGGACACGTAGTTGCGGTTCCATGCCGGGATTTCAACCACAACCTTTCCCGGCTTTTTGATTGTGGCCTGACACCCCAGGCGAGAATTCAATTGCAAATCAGCGGCCATGTCAAGCCGATCGGCCTCATCGTCGTCCATCTCCGAAAGATTTTCCGCTCCTTCTTTCACCCAGATGTGACAAGTGGTGCAAGCACAATTGCCACCACAGGCATGATCCAGCGTGACCCCATAATTCAGCGCGACGTCCAGAAGCGACTGCTCTTTTCCATGATCTTTGTAAGGCAGCTTGCCGTTCTCAAATTGGACGGTCTTCCCTTCTGGAAGGAAAGTCACCTGGACCATATTTTCTCCGGGCGCGTCCACGGTTGCGGTGCCGCTGCCTTGCGATTTCTCTTGTGCCATGACTGCTCCTATGTAAGTTCCGCCTACTCGAAGTCCGCCTTCGCGACTGGATGACCTGTCTCCGGCGACTCACCCATATCCGCCTGCTCCATGGTTTTTCCCTTAAGAGCGGTGGTCACTGCGGTGTCCATCATCAATTCTGCCAACCGCATTGTGCCCTGGTTCAAGGCATCAATCGCCTTTCGGATCTTCTCGTAATCGTCTTGCTGCTTCACCTCTTCCAGAGCCTTTTCCAGTTTGGCGATCTGTTTTCTCTCACCATTCGCGAGTTGGCCCCAAGCCGGGCTCTTCTTACTTTTTTCCAGAGCTGACAGGATTGTTTCCGCCTCGTTGCGGGCCTCAATCACCTGGCGTTGCCTAAAGTCTTCTTCGGCGGAGTCGAAAGACTCAAGAATCATGCTCTCGACCTGCTCGTCCGTGAGTCCATAGCTGGGCTGCACTTCGATCTCAGCTTCTTTACCGCTCCGCTGCTCACGCGCGGAAACGTGCAGAATGCCATTGGCATCGATCAGGAACTTCACTTCGATGCGAGGCAATCCCGCCGGCATGGGAGGAATCCCCTTCAGATCAAAACGCGCCAGTGAACGGCAATCCTTTGCCAGTTCCCGTTCCCCTTGCAAGACATGAACAGCGACATTGGCCTGCCCATCAATTTGCGTGGTGTAGTGTTGCGTTGCGGAAGCCGGAACGGTCGAGTTACGCAGGATGATCTTATCGGTTACTCCACCTGCGACCTCGATGCCCAAGGACAACGGAGTAACGTCCAGAAGCAACATGTTCTGCGTAACCTCGGAACCACCAGACAGAATATTCGCTTGAACCGCCGCTCCAAGAGCCACCACTTCATCCGGATTCAAATCCGTGTGCGGTTCACGCCGGAACATCTCCTTCACTAGCGAACGCACAGTGGGAATACGAGTGGAACCGCCGACAAGCACCACTTCTTCAATCTGTTCCGGTGTCACCCCTGCATCCTTCATCGCCTGCTTACAGGGCCCGATGGTCCGATCGAGAATCGGCCGAATCAAGTCCTCGAACTGTTGGCGCGTAATCTCGCGCTGATAACGCTTCCCGGCCGGCAGCTCGATATCCAGCTTGGCTGCGGGCTGAGATGACAGCGCAATCTTGGTCTCGATTACAGCCTTGCGGATTGTCTGCACAATCTCGCCGTTTCGCCGAACGTCGAGACCCAGATCACCCTGAATGTCGTCGAGTGCAATCGTGATCAGCAAGTTGTCGATGTCATCGCCGCCCAGATGGGTATCGCCGTTCGTGGCCATCACTTCGAAGATCTCGTCGTGCAGTTTAAGAATCGAGATATCGAAGGTGCCTCCGCCCAGGTCATACACGGCTACGATGCCGTTCTGTTTCTGGTCAAGGCCATAGGCCAGAGAAGCCGCGGTCGGTTCATTCACCAGACGCAATACTTCCAGTCCGGCGATGCGCCCTGCATCCTTCGTGGCCTGTCGTTGCGCGTCGTTGAAGTACGCCGGGACAGTAATGACGGCCTGCGTGATCGGCGCTGCAAAAAACCTTTCAGCATTGCGTTTAAGCTGGCGCAGGATGAAGGCCGAAATCTCAGGAGGAGTAAAAGTCTTGTCACCAAGTTTGATCCGAAGAACTTCCCCCGGCTGGCGATCTTCTGCCAAACGAAAAGGAAACAGCTTCAGCTCTTCCCGGATGTCTTCAATACCGCGCCCCATCAAGCGTTTGATCGAATAGACCGCTCGCTCGGGTGTCTCGATCAGATACTTTCGCGCCGCATTGCCTACGATAATCTGGTCGTTCTCATTCAGAGCGACGACTGAAGGGACGAGATTCAGTCCATCATCGCCGGGAATGACGACGGGGACGTCCCCTTGCATGAAGGCCACCAACGAGTTCGTGGTCCCCAGATCGATCCCGACAATGCGCTGGTTAGACATGGAAAGCCAGTTTTCTACGCCGAAATCTGTAATCTAAAATCGCCTTTCAGCTTCCAAGTGCTTCGTTCACGTCCCGAACCAAATTCCTGATGTAATTCCGCCGATTTAGCACATCCACCATTTTGTCCCGAATCTGATGCCGTTTTTCTTCCTGGTCGACGTCAGCAACCCGGTCCCATTGGTCCCAATATTGCTTCAACTCCTGGGTAAGCACCTCGAACTTCTTCTCAAATTCTGTTTTGTGGGCCTGGAGTTCACGTATCAGTGCTAGATCATCCTCTCCCATTTTCCGGCTCATGCGCAGTTCTTCCAGCTGCATGTTGAGTTCGAACACTTCTTCCAGCAGATCTGGAGGCACAACTTGTTTCTTAATCTCACCGGAGACGCGGGCGGTTTCAGTAGCGCTCTTTGATTGCTCTTCCAGCTCAACTCCCTCCAAGCGCAGCAAATATTCCGTCCGCTTGATCGGGTCTTTCAAAGTGCGGTAGGCGTCATTCAACAGGGAACTCTGCTCCAAACTCCATTCTTGCTCCTGCTTGCTAGTCTGCCCGTATAAGTCTGGATGGAGTTTTCGGCTGAGTTCATAAAATTCACGCTGCAAACGAGTGACATCAATGTTCAACTTCCGCGGCAGCCCAAAGAAAGTGAAGTAATCAACTGATTGTGATGGCTGTACCTTGCCACAGCTGGTACAGAACTGAGCTGCCTGCGGCGCGCTACAGGACCAGCACACCCTCTCGCCAGTTTCAGCCAGCGGACTTGCGGTTGTCGATTCAGTCGCCATAAACACATTTCGCGCGCACTGCTGCGTCAAACGCGGGAAAGAAAGGGATGCGGTGGTGGACCCGGTGAGCGAACACCTAACCGGAGAACGAGGTGCCGCACCCGCAGGACTTCGATGCGTTCGGATTTACAAATACGAAGCCCTGTTGCATGAGGGTCTCCTGATAATCCAGGGTCATGCCGTGCAGGTAAATAAATGATTTGGGATCGACAAACACCCTGACATCCGAAAACTGAAAGATGCGGTCACGCTCGCGCAGCTGAGTGTCAAAGCGAATGTTGTAGCTCAGACCTGAGCACCCGCCGCCCTGCACTCCCAGCCGCAACCCGCCCTGTTCGGGCGAAATGCCTTCCTTGGCCATCGCCGAACGAATCCGGGTTAAGGCTTTGTCCGTAACTAAAACACCTTTCGCCGGAGCCGGAGATGAAACCGGTTTATTCGCCTGTTCCGTCATCGTGACCATAAGGGGACGCCTTCAGCTTCGCGCTTCCACAGTTTCCGGCTTGGCAGTCTCCCGCTTTTTCTTCCAATCGTGAATGGCCGCCCGGATCGCGTCTTCCGCCAGCACTGAGCAGTGAATCTTGACCGGAGGCAAAGACAGTTCCTTCACGATGTCGGTGTTTTTAATCTGCAACGCCTCATCGACGGTCTTGCCCTTTACCCATTCGGTGGCCAACGAAGACGACGCGATGGCGGAACCGCAGCCGAAAGTCTTGAACTTCGCGTCTTCAATGACGCTGGTCTCCGGGTTGACTTTGATCTGCAGCTTCATCACGTCGCCGCACTCCGGAGCGCCGACCAGGCCGGTGCCCACGTCCGTGCTGCCCTTGTCCATCGAGCCCACGTTGCGCGGGTGGGAATAATGATCCAGAACCTTGTCGCTATATGACATTTTTTCTCTCCAATTAAAACGAAATGATCTCGCCCTACTCTGCTGCCCACTTCACTTGCTTCAAATCCACGCCTTCTTTTGCCATCTCATACAGCGGTGAAAGCTCACGCAGTCGCTGAACTGTTTCGACGACGCGGTCAGCCACATAGTCGATCTCAGCCTCGGTATTGAACCGGCCAATTCCGAATCGTATGGAGCTATGCGCTAAGTCGTCGCCAGTGCCCAGAGCCTTTAGCACATAAGATGGTTCCAGCGTTGCCGATGTGCATGCGGAACCACTCGAGACCGCCACGTCGTTGATACCCATCAGCAGCGACTCGCCTTCCACGTAGGCGAAACTGATATTCAGGTTCCCGGGCAGCCGATGCTCCATCGACCCATTGATATAAACCTCATCCAGGCGGCCCATGATGTTGTCTCGCAGCCGATTGCGCATTCCCGCAAGGTGGCAGCTTTCCTTCGGCATATCTTCCATACAAATCAAGCATGCTTTGCCAAGACCCACAATTCCGGGGACATTCAATGTTCCAGAGCGCATGCCTCGCTCGTGGCCGCCGCCATCAATGATGGCGGAAATCTGAACTCGCGGATTCTTGCGACGCACATAGAGCGCGCCCACGCCTTTTGGACCGTACATCTTATGAGCTGAGATCGACATAACATCGATATTCTGCTTGTTCACGTCCACCGGAACCTTGCCGACCGCTTGGGTAGCATCGCTGTGGAAGATCACGCCGCGCTCGCGACACAGTTTGCCGATTTCGGCGACCGGCTGTAACACGCCAATCTCATTATTGGCCGCCATGATGGTCACTAAGATTGTTTTGTCGTCGATAGCACGCTTCAAGTCGTCGAGATCAACCAGCCCATCTTTTTGCACCGGCAGATAAGTGACGCGATAGCAATATTTTTCCAGTCGCTTACAGGTATCGAGGACGGCCTTGTGCTCGCTAACAGCGGTGATGATGTGATTGCCTTTTTCCTTATACATCTCGGCCACGCCCTTGATGGCCAAGTTGTCGCTCTCAGTCGCGCCCGAAGTGAAGATGATTTCCTTGGTCGTGGCGCCGACCAGTTTTGCGACGCGTTCGCGGGCCGTTTCCACACCTTCCTCGCCGGCCCAGCCAAATGAGTGATTGCGGCTGGCCGCGTTGCCAAACTTTTCCATGAAATACGGGAGCATCTCCTCCAAGACCCGAGGATCCAGGGGCGTGGTGGCATGGTTATCCATATAAATGGGCAGCTTGACCCCGTTGGCGGCAACCAGCTGCTCTTGCGGCATCGTCTTTACATCCGTGCTCATAATTGCTCTCCTACCTCGTAATCAGCCCTGGTCTGTTATCTAATTGTCACCAGGTCAGCCTGGATCTTGGTCGGAAGATCTACGGCCGGGGCCGGATCTTCTTTCATCTCGGATATCTTGATGCGCCTCAGTACGCCCTCGATGCTGTCATTCACCCGGCGTAGCGGCTCCCGAATCGTGCAACGATCAGTTTGGTCGCACTCACCGCGAACCGTAACGCAAGAAGTAATGAACAATGGGCCATCGATCGCCCTGATCACCTCGAACGCGGAGATGTTTGCCGCATCGCGTGCTAGCGTGTAACCACCGTTTGTTCCATGCTGCGAGTGCAGTAAGCCGGCCTTCACCAGGCGCTGCAGAATCTTCGCCAGCGCCTCCTGCGGGATGCCGTAAGCTTCAGCAACATCCTTGGCGCTGCACGCACCGTTTTGCGCGTGCTCGGCCAAATGCTTCATGGCCATCAAGCCGTAATCCGCCTTCTTGGTCAGTTTCAGCATTTGCCTAAATCCGACTATTTTAGTCGGATATGACTATTTTAGAGACCGGGGGTGGCAAATGCAAGTAGCCGCAGTGAACTGGGTGAAACTAGGGTTCAAATGTAACCATTTACAGCTAAACGCTTTACGGACTCATTGGCGAGAAGGAGTAATAGCTGAGGCGGTGGCCGAAGAGCTGAGAAATACCGCACCGGAAAATATCGTACATATTGGAAGTCCAACTCTAGTTTCGGCCAAAGATTGAATTGTGGGACTTGACAACTAAATTAGCCGGTCTACAATACCGCACAAATTCCGGCAAAACTCATCCTTGGTCCGCTCGGACCGGGGAACAACCCGGGTTTATGAATTCAATCCCGCAGTCCCAACTCCCCGAGAAGAGAAGTGACATGCCAGAATGCAAGCACCCGCGTGTGCAAATCGTGGCCCGCGAAGAGGACGCCGAATTCGTTGAGTGCCTGGAATGCGGCGACATCTTCGAATCCAGCGAATTCAAAGACATGACCATCGAAGAGACCAAACTGACCAACGAATCCTAATCTTTTCCCTCTGGTACCGATTTGGCAATTCCCACGCGAACGTGTGCTTTGGGCGGCGTAACGTAAGTAACCCCGCTTCCTGGCTTTCGCCTTGGTGCAGCATTCACACTCTGTTAATGTGGCCCCGGGGAAGCTCGTTCCCGGAGAATGCAATGCCACGTGTGGCTTTGGTTGTAGACGACTCGATGCTCATCCGGCATACGGTTTGCCGATTCCTGGAAGAGCGTGGGTTTTCCGTAGAATCCGCTTCCAACGGTCAGGAGGCCCTAGAAACTCTTAAACGGATTCGTCCTGACATCATAATTACCGATATGCAAATGCCTAAGATGAACGGCGGCGAGTTCATCACTGCTCTCAAGACCCACCCTGTTACCGCAAACATCCCCGTCGTGATCGTAGCTGGACGCCAGAGTGGCTTCGACGAAAGCGAAAAGCGTGCTCAGTTCGCTATTTTTAAAGATATTGATATTGAAACTCAGCTCGCAAAGGCGCTTGAGACTATCTTGAATGCCCCTGCTGTCAAGGGACAGGCATCAGGCAAGTAGGGTTGTGAGCCCTATCGTTGGCTGAGCGCTAGTCCTGCTTCTGCGGAAAAATCCATTGCCGCGAATTCTTTTGCCAGAAACTTGGGATAGGCTGCGGCCGCAATCATCGCCGCATTGTCCGTCGAAAGTGGACGAGAAGGAAAGTACACGGCTACGCCTTCCCTTCCGGCGTCCCGCTCAAAGCTTTGGCGAAGCTCATTATTTGCTGCCACGCCTCCGGTCACGAACAGCGTTGCAGCATCGTAAGCACGGGCAGCAGCCAGCGTCCTGCCAACCAGATCCGCCACCATCGCATGCTGAAACGATGCGATCAGATCCAGTGTTTGCTGGTCGCAATGGTTTAGATAGTCCTCGAGCCTGGGCTTCGCAATTGCCGCCAAGCTCCTCTGGCGGGCTGCAATAGAAGCTTGCAGGTCATGGGTTTCCACATAGCGCAGGACGGCGGTTTTAATCCCGCTGTATGAGAAATCAAACCGCGGTACACCTTGCTCGGACGACCGTGATCTTCGGTCCTGATGTTTGATCTGCGAAGGCGTGAACTTCACTGTACTGGGATTTCCATGACTGGAAAGCCGGTCAATGATTGGACCGCCTGGATATCCCAAGCCGAGCAGCTTGGCGACTTTATCGAAGGCCTCGCCAGCAGCATCGTCGCGCGTCTGCCCAATGTTTTCATACGACCAACTGTTTCCTCGCGACTCGGTCCGGTAGAGATGGGTATGTCCGCCGGAAACAACTAGCGCGAGGATCGGAAAGTTAACTTGGTAGTTGCCATTCTGACGTTCCTCCAGCAGCACGGCATGAATGTGGCCTTCGAGGTGATTGACCGCAATCAGGGGTTTACCTAGCGCGAACGCCAGCGCCTTGGCATAGCTGATGCCCACCAGAAGCGCTCCCGCCAGGCCGGGACCCTGCGTCACAGCCAGCGCGTCGATAGAATTGTAGGTCCGTCCCGCATCGGTAAGCGCCTTGCGAACAACCGGAACAATCGCCCGAAGATGTTCCCGTGACGCCAGCTCCGGCACCACGCCGCCATAGGGCTGATGGCTTGCAATCTGGGAGAAAACCACGTTTGAGGCGATCTTCTCTCCGCTGCACACGACTGCGGCGGCAGTCTCGTCGCAGGAACTCTCGATACCCAGGATATAGGTGTCGGCCATTGACAATATATTATCTGTTACCAGAGTCGAGTGATTGACGGACCATGCTGAAAGACTCCGCCGTTTCGATCGTCCGAAGCCTGCAAGAATCAGGCTATCAAGCCTATTTCGTTGGCGGATGTGTACGCGACATGATCCTCGGCCGCGAACCTGCTGACTATGATGTGGCGACCGACGCCACGCCAGACCAGGTCATGAGAATTTTCCCTGAAACATATGCCGTCCGAGCAAAGTTTGGAGTCGTCCTGGTACCGGCGCCTTCTCACAACGCAAACGAAAACGAAGTAGTTGAGGTAGCCACGTTTCGCAGCGATATTGGATACAGCGATGGCCGGCATCCTGATCAAGTCCGCTACAGCAAGGATCCTCGTGAAGATGTCGAGCGCCGCGACTTCACTGTGAATGGTCTGCTCCTCGACCCGATCAAGGACGAAGTCCTCGACTTCGTCGGCGGACGCAAAGATTTGGAAGCAGGGGTAATCCGAGCCATCGGGGAGCCCGAGCGTCGCT
>MNGW01000148.1:18884-24545 GCA_001918935.1 Acidobacteriales bacterium 13_1_40CM_3_55_5
ATTCATCAAGTCAGCCGCGAGCGGGTGCGCGACGAACTCACCAAGATGTTGACCGAGGGTCATGCGCGAAGCGCTTTCCTCCTGCTGGATCAGACTGGTTTGCTGCGCGAGGTACTGCCAGAAATTTCAGACATGAAAGGAGTCGAACAGCCACCACAGTTTCATCCGGAAGGCGACGTTTTTGTGCATACGCTGCTTTTGCTCGACAAGCTGCCGCAGCCTTGTCCGCCAACCCTGGCCTGGGGCGCGTTGTTGCATGATGTGGGCAAGCCTGCGACGTTTCGCATCGCGCCAGACCGCATTCGCTTTGACGGGCATGTGGACGTCGGAGTAAAGATGGCAGAAGAGATCTGCGGGCGTCTACGCTTCTCCAATGACGATGCCGCGCAAATCCTCGCGCTGATTGGCAATCACATGCGCTTTGCCCAAGCGCAGCAGATGAAGGAATCCACATTGAAGAAGTTCTTGCGGATGCCTCGCTTCGAAGAGCACCTGGAACTGCATCGCATGGACTGCCAGGCTAGCCACGGCGATCTGACCTCATTCAATTTCGTACGCGAGAAGATGCTTGTAATGCCGGCGGAAGTCATGCGGCCTGCCCCTTTGATTACGGGCCACGATCTGATCGACGCCGGCTACTCACCAGGTCCTCAGTTTAAAGAGATTCTCGCAGCTATTGAAGATGGGCAACTTGAGGGCCGCTTGCGCGACCGGGATGCAGCCATGGAATTCGTGCGCCAGCAGTTTCCGACCGTGTGAGGGCCGGAAGGCTTTCACCGAGGTAGTGCTAAAATCGAAATTTCTTGCGCGATAGGTAAAGTTTGAAGATGAATCGGCCAATGGAGCACGCGGCAGTAGGTCTGGAAAAAATAATGACCCATGCGTTACGCCGGGTTCCTGCGCGAGAGGCGCCTCTACTCGCGTGGCCACTGGCCTGCGGACATGCTGTCGGCGAGAGAACGCGGGCGATGGATTTCGCGGACGGTATTCTGCGCGTCGAGGTTCCGGACGCAAACTGGCGGGCCGAGTTAAAAGTGCTTGCACCGCAATATGTCGCTGTCATCAACCGCTACGTCAGCGAGAGCGTCAAACGGATTGAGTTTGTCATTGTAGGAAAAGTCGCGGGCGAGGGCGCCCGCGCCACGCCAGCATGAAAGTTACTGCAAAAGACGTGAGCTACGTGGCTGACCTGGCTAATCTAGAGCTGAGCGACGAAGAACGCCAGCGCATGGTGCGCGACCTCAACTCCATCTTGGATTACGTCGATCTTCTGAATGAGCTGGATACTTCCTCCGTGCAAGCGATGGCGCAAGTCTCCGACCGATACGGCGTAGATCGATCGGACCAACGGAGCGATCGTTTTGCTTACGCCATTCGCGAAGATATCAAGGAGGGGTTGCGCAAGTCGCTTCCCCATGACGTGGCGCTTCAGAATGCTCCAGAGTCCGACGGAACCTTCTTCAAAGTTCCGAAGGTGATTGATAGGTAGAGAAGAGCTAGCTGCCGGCCTGCGAATTCCGCGTGAATCTAAACTCACTTACCATCGACGCCGCGCGCTCCGCCGTGCAGGATCGCAAGGTCACAGCTACCACCTTGGCCGAAGAGTTTTACACCGAGATCCAAAAGGATGATCCGCGGATAGGGGCTTACCTGATTCTGTCCAAGGATCGCGCGCTGGAGCAAGCAGGCCGCATGGACCAACTGGTGTCTCGAGGAGAGAAGTTGCCTCCACTGGGAGGTGTGCCAATCGGAATCAAGGACGTGCTGACAACGCGCGGCGTCCGCACCACGGCGGGGTCGAAGATCTTGGGCAATTATATTCCTCCTTGTGACTGCACCGCAGTGTCACGCCTGGAAGCAGCGGGAGCGGTGTTCCTGGGCAAAACCAACTGCGACGAGTTTGCTATGGGCTCGTCCAACGAGAACTCGGCGTGGCATCCTGTGCGCAACCCTCGTGATCCATCGCGCGTCCCCGGAGGTTCTTCAGGCGGATCAGCGGCCGCGGTAGCAGCGGACATGGCGGTTGTCGCACTCGGCTCTGATACTGGCGGTTCCATTCGCCAGCCAGCGTCATTCTGCGGCGTGGTCGGACTGATGCCCACATACGGTCGTGTTTCGCGTTACGGGCTAGTTGCTTTTGCCTCATCACTCGACCACATCGGCCCGATTACTAAAACGGTGAAGGACGCAGCCATCGTGCTTCGAACCATCGCTGGGCACGATTCGATGGATTCCACTTCTGCTGACCTTCCGGTGCCGGACTATGTTGCTGAACTCGAGAAGCCAGTTCAGGGGTTGAAGATCGGCGTCGCAAAAGAGTATCTGGGGGAAGGACTCGACCGCGAGGTGCGCTACGCGGTAGAAGCTGCGATCCAGAAGTTAGAGAGCCTTGGGTGCAAGATCGTAGAAATTTCGCTTCCACATACCAAGTACGCCATTCCGACCTACTACATTGTCGCAACCGCCGAGGCTTCGTCTAACCTGGCTCGCTTCGACGGCGTGCGCTACGGTTATCGAGCCCGCGATGCGCGCACTCTCTCGGAAATGTATCGGCGAACCCGGGACGAGGGTTTCGGCGCAGAAGTGAAACGCCGGATCATGCTGGGAACCTACGCTCTAAGCGCCGGCTATTATGATGCCTATTATTTAAAGGCGCAGAAAGTGCGCACCCTGATTGCTCGAGACTTCGAAGAGGCTTTTAGCAAAGTGGACGCGATTGTGACCCCGACCTGCCCCACCGCCGCGTTCAAGCTCGGTGAGAAAGCGGAAAATCCGCTGGCGATGTACCTCGCCGACATTTATACGGTGACGGCTGACCTCGCAGGCATTCCTGGTATTTCCATCCCCTGCGGTCAGACCAGGGAAAATTTACCCATCGGGTTACAGATCCTGGGACGCCACTTTGACGAAGCAACCGTCCTGCGGGTTGCTCACGCCTACGAGCAAGCCGTGGCGCCAAGCGCTTAGATCGATGCTTCTATTTTCTTTTCCATCGCACGCCGTCCTTCGTGTTTTCCACGACGATCCCAGCAGCCGTTAACTCGGCTCGAATGGCATCGGAAGACTGGAACTTCCGTGAGCGGCGCGCCTGTTCCATCTCTGCGATTTTCTGTTCGATTGCGGCGTCAGATAGTTGTTGAGCGTCCACTGTCTTGAGAAGTGCATTGCTCACATCTTTCTCTCGATTTTCGGATCGAGCCCACTCCAGAATCTTTTTCATCTTCTCGGTTTCATCATCTATCAGCACAGCAAAGATCTGGTCGAACTTTTCTAGGACATCGAGCAGTACCGCTGCATCGTCCTTTTTCAGCTGTCCCGCATCGATTGCAGCATTAGCCTTTCGCACCATGTCGAATATCGCAGCCTGTGCCTGCGCGGTATTGAGATCGTCTTCCATCCCTGCCCGGAAGCGTTGCAATGTGTCGCGCGCGAGTTCGGCCATTGGTTCGGTTGTCCCCTGCGGAAATTGTCCTACTTCCAGTCTTGACTGGAAGTTTCGCAGGCGCTCAACGGATACAGCCGCCTGCTTCAATCCGTCGAACGTGAAATTGAGCTGATTACGGTACGGCACCGAAGCTAACAAGAAGCGGATGGAAGAAGGCTTGTGTCCTTTCAGCACCAGGTCTCGCAGCGTAAAGAAATTGCCCAGACTCTTGGACATTTTCTCCCCTTCCACCAGCAGGAAGCGCGCATGAAACCAGAAGTGAACGAATGGCTTGCCCGTCAGCGATTCAGACTGGGCGATCTCGTTTTCGTGATGGGGAAAAATGAGGTCTTCGCCGCCGGCGTGTAGATCGAAGGTTTCACCCAGCTCTAAAGCCTCGCCGGGCTTAGACGCCTTCCACAGGGCGAAATCGCGCGCGTTATCTTTGTCGTAGTCGTCCACATCTACACGCGCTCCGTCTTCCATCCCGGCGAAGTCTTTCTTGGACAGCTTGCCGTAGCCGGGAAATTTCGCGATACGGAAATAATACGATCCATCTTCAGCACGATAGGCACAACTCTTCTTCTGGAGGTCGGCGACAAACTGAGCCATCTCCGGAATATGCTCGGTCGCCCGCACCAATGCCGGCTGTTCGATATTCAGCGCCGCGGCGTCCTCCAGAAACGCCTTCTCGTACTTTGCAGTGTATTGTTGAACCCTGAGACCCGCGTGCGCGGCGTTATGAATGATTTTGTCGTCCACATCGGTGATGTTCATAACGTGACGAACTGTGTATCCGCTCTGGCGCAAAAACCTGCGCAGTACATCCACAGCCACAAAAGTCCGGAAATTTCCGATATGCCCGTAGTCGTACACCGTGGGCCCGCACGCGTACATGCGAACCTCGTTGTTGCGAATGGGTTGAAACGGTTCCACTTTTCCGGAGAGCGTGTTGTAGAGACGCAGCGCCATGGTTCAATCGGATTGCAGACAGAATCTTTGATTGTAGGAGGACGAAAGAAATAGGGTCAAATCACGTGGACACCGGTTGATGATTGCCCCGGAGCCGTTTTCCGACAAACAAGACGTAATGCAGGCCGGAGATGATCGTAAACGCGAAGGTTGCCCGCAAGAAGGTGAGCCGCGCAATCCATACCCAGCGTGATGGATTGACGTCAAAGAGTAAAACGAAGAAAACTGCTGCCACCTGCGCGAAAGTGTTGGCTTTGCCAAAGATGCTCGGCCGGAAATCTCGCAGCCCGGCGATAGCATAGAGAACAGCGCTGGCGCACAAGATAGAAATATCGCGGCTGAAGACCAGCACCGTAAATTTCCACGGAATTTTATGCAGGATCGAGAGCACCAGGAACATAGTGCTTAGCAGGAGTTTGTCGGCAATCGGATCGAGGTACTGACCAAGTGTGGTTTGCTGTTTTAGGGTGCGCGCGAGCAAGCCATCGAGGGCGTCGCTGAGACCAGCCAATACGAACAAAACCAGCGCCCAGGAATAATGGCCGCCAACAAGATTAATGACGATAAACGGCAGAAACGCCATGCGCAAGAGGGTGAGCTGATTCGGCGCCGTGAGAAGTTGGGAAAGCTTCACTACCGGCCCTCTGCCGCAGGATAGGGGGCAAACACATCCGCTGGATCCAGGCCGGTTTTCGCGGCAAAGCGTTGCGAGAGTGAAGAGATATTGCCGTCGGGCAAGTCCAGTTCCATACGCTCCATACGATGTGTCGGAAAGAAGACTATTCCTGGAGAAACCTTTTCGTCTTCTTTCACCATCGAGACCAAGTCCTCAAATGAAGCCAACTCGATCCCGCACCAGCGTGAGCACCACCATGGTTCGGGGTTGAAACGGATTTTTGCCTGGAACTGCCAAAGCATCGCGTTCATCGACATTTTTCACAGAAACGATTGTCGCCGGAGAATGGCGGACTTTGCAACTGCGCCTCCGCGGAAAGACGTTAGAAAGAACGATTCGCCGCCGCGTGATGTTGATGCTCTGAGCCGCAGCACAACTCAAGATGGCAATTGAGCCGACTTCGCAATCTCTAGAGTGACACGCTCTTTACGCTTGTAGGCAAGATTGGCCATGTGCGCCGCGATAGCTGAGCGGTATCCGATGTCTACAGAAGCATTGGGGGTCTTGCGAGTGCGCATGCATTCAACCCAATTCGCCATGTGATTCTGATCGGCACTCTTGCCGGTCAGCGCTGCGCCTTGCGCCCGGT
>MNGW01000042.1:0-1582 GCA_001918935.1 Acidobacteriales bacterium 13_1_40CM_3_55_5
CGCGGCGGATTTTGGTTCCGACTACCGGCGTGAGGAGTCGATTGCCTCAGTGGGCGGTAAGCATGCTCTGTTCAATGCTATTCAAGTGCTGGTGGATCATGGAGACGAAGTGATTCTGCCGGTGCCGTACTGGGTTTCGTTCAAGGACATCGTGCGATACGCTGGCGGCAACTGCGTGCTGCTGGAAACGGACGAGCAGGACGGCTTTCGCGTGACGGCGGAGATGATTGAGCGGTTGGTCACTCCGCGCACCAAGCTCATCATTCTGAACTCGCCGTCGAATCCGTCCGGAGCTGTGATGTCGCCTGAGGATCTCACGAGTGTGGTTCGGCTGGCGGCGCAGCGAGGGATCTGGATAATTTCCGACGAGTGCTACGTTTATCTGAACTATGCCGGAAAGAATTTCTCCGTGGGATCGTTACGAGAATACCGCGACCGGATGGTGGTCGTCGGGTCTCTGTCCAAAACGTACGCTATGACGGGCTGGCGGCTCGGCTACGCGCTGGCGCCGGCGCAGATTGTGGGCGCTATGCAGAAATTGCAGAGTCAGTCCACTTCCAATCCGACGTCCATCATACAGAAAGCGGCTGTGGCCGCCCTCAACGGGCCGCAGCAGTGTGTGGAGAGCATGCGTCTGGAATACATCCAGTTGCGCGACCATGTGGTCAAAGGGTTGCGTGCGATTTCCGGAGTGAAATGCACGCTTCCAGAAGGAGCATTTTATGCTTATCCAAACATTTCGGCGTTCCTGGGGCGCGGCAGCATAAAGACGGCGTCTGATCTTGCTGGAAATTTGCTTCGCCAGGGTCACGTAGCAACGGTTCCCGGCGAAGGCTTCGGGACCCGCGAACACATTCGTGTTTCCTATGCAACGTCCATCGCTGAACTCGATCGCGGACTGGAGCGGATGCGCAGCTTTCTTACGGCTCTATAAGCTACTTCCCAGGCAGCCTCTCTGCCCTAGTAAGCTTCTAAGGGGAGTGACTGAACCGGTCTACTCCCCTGTGGCCGGGTTCCCCTCACGTGTCGTCTTCGCATGAGCGAACTGTATCCATTATTGATGACGCCTGCTTTCGACCCTCGTCCCTGGGGGACCTTGGATCTGTCCCCCATCTACACGAATCAGCGTTTCGAGGAGAAGATCGGTGAAGCCTGGCTGACAGGAGACGCCTGTAAGTTGGCAAACGGGCCATTGCGCGGAAAATCGCTGGCCGAATTGAGCACGGAATTTGGCCGTAAACTGGTCGGCGAGGCTGCCAGAGATCCAAAACGCTTTCCTCTGCTGCTGAAATTCTTGTTTCCTCACGAGAAACTTTCTGTCCAGGTGCATCCCGATGACGATGCCGCGCGGCGTGTGGGCGAGCCATGGGGAAAAACGGAGTGTTGGTATGTGGCGCACGCGAAACCTGGCGCTCAAATCGGGCTAGGATTGAAGGCCGGCGTCACGCGCGAACAATTCGAAAAGGCGATCCAGGAGAATCGCGCGGAGGACCTTCTAAACTGGATCAATGTTTTTCCTGGGGAAATGATTTATGTGGCTGGGGGCACGGTTCATACTTTGGGACCAAATTCGATCATCGTC
>MNGW01000042.1:1765-2777 GCA_001918935.1 Acidobacteriales bacterium 13_1_40CM_3_55_5
AGTGGCGGTGGAAGGTTGCGGCGTGGTCGAGGCAGAGGGAACCGAACCGGTGACGTTGGCAAAAGGTGATGCTGTGGTGATACCTGCGTCGATCGGCGAATTTCGAGTGCGGCCGCAGTGGGCAGTGGAATTTTTGAAGGCGGAAGTTCCAGGGAAAAACCTGCCGGAGCCGGTAACCAGGATGTAAGCTCACGGTTCAGCACAGTGGTGGAATCTTTAATCCTGATAATTGAACGTGGCCAAATATAATTTTCATCCGGTAATTCTCGCAGGCGGACGCGGAACGCGCTTCTGGCCGTTAAGTCGTAAGCGCCGCGCCAAGCAGTTGCTCGCGCTGGATGGCAAGCAAACCATGATCCAGCAGACGGTGTCGCGTCTGCTGCCTCTGGCACCCGGCAGCCGATTCTGCGTGATTACCAATGAAGATCTCCGGCGAGAAATCTCGCGTCAACTTCCGAAATTTGGGAAAGCACAAATCATCGCCGAGCCGGTGGGCCGCAATACCGCGCCGGCAATCGGCCTGGCGGCGTTCATCCTGATACGAAATGACACTGACGCAGTGATCGGCATGTTTCCGTCCGATCATGTGATTGGCGACGAAAAACGATATCGTGAAGTTCTGAAAAGAGGCGTTGCAATCGCCGCTTCGGGCGAGAACATCGTGGTGCTGGGAATCCGTCCGACGCGCGCGGAAACGGGTTACGGCTATATCGAAGCCGGATCTGTATTTGAGGGAGACGCGCTGCGGGTTCGCCGCTTCACCGAAAAGCCCGACGCTAAGCGCGCGGGCGAATTCCTGAGCGCAGGAAACTATTTCTGGAATAGTGGGATGTTCCTGTGGAGCGCGCGTACTCTGGCGAATGCGCTACTGGAGCACTTGCCCAAGACCGGCAGCGTACTAGAGCAAATTGCCGCCACATTTGGTACACGAAAGTTTCCCGATACCTTTCGACGGCTGTATCCCCGCTGCGAAAACATCAGTGTTGACTACGCCTTATTGGAGCCGCGTTCG
>MNGW01000042.1:2818-10823 GCA_001918935.1 Acidobacteriales bacterium 13_1_40CM_3_55_5
AATGATCTTGGGTCGTGGACGGCTCTGCATGAGCATCATGCGCGGAAGAGCCAGCCGCTGAATGGCAACCTGATCTCGGGCGAGGGCATCTTCACGCTTAATGCGGAAGGGAATTACATTCATGCGCCGGGCAAATTTGTGGCGGCCGTGGGCGTGAATAATTTGGTCGTGGTCGAGAGTGAAGACGCGCTACTGATTACCACCCGCGAGCAGGCTCAGGACGTAGGAAAAGTTGTTAAGTATCTGGATGAGAAGAAGATGTCAAAGTTGGTGTGAACGAATGGCGAGTGGCAAGGGAGTGCGAAGTTGAACTCTGACCACTAGTCACTAATCACTCGCCACTGTTCGTATGTCTCAAGAGATCAAATTCGGCACAGATGGCTGGCGCGGGATAATTGCCGACGACTTCACCTTCGACAACGTCCGCCGCGTAGCCGGTGCCGTCGCCTCTTACGTTTTAAATCATGAAGAACCGGCCAGGGGAGTCGTGATTGGGTACGACACTCGTTTCGCCTCGCAACGCGCTGCCCGCGTGGCTGCGGAGGTCCTCGCGAGTGCGGGGATCGCGATCAAGCTGGCCGGTGATTACACCCCGACTCCGGCCATTTCGCTGGCAGTAAAAAACATGAGGGCCGCAGGCGGAGTAGTGATTACTTCCAGCCATAATCCGTGGAACTGGAACGGTGTGAAGTTCAAAGGTAAGTTCGGAGGCTCGGCGACCCCGGCAATGATGAAAGTGATCGAAGCCAAAGTGCGAGCCGGAGCCATGCCCAATGGGAAGAAGGGCAGCATCGAAGAAGTAGATTTAAAACGGGCTTACATTGAAGCGGTTTGTGGCTTTGCGGATATGGAATTAATCCGCAAAGCCAATTTCAAATTCGCAATCGATTCGATGTATGGTTCGGGACGAGGCCTGCTGGCTCAGATCTTCAACGATCATGGCATCCAGCACGTTGCCATTCGTCAAGAATTGAATCCACTCTTCCCCGGCATCAACCCTGAACCTATCGAGCCACATATTGCGTTGCTACAGCAGACAGTGGTTAAACATGGCTGTCATGCGGGGTTTGCCACAGACGGAGACGCGGATCGCATCGGCGCAGTAGCAGAAGATGGCAGCTTTGTGGATTCGCATAAGATTTTTTCCGTCCTGCTCCGTTGGTTGCTGGAACGTAAGAAATGGCCGGGTGATGTGGTACGAGCTTTCAATACCACTCTCATGCTGGACCGGATTGCCGCCAAGCACCGCCGCAAGCTTCATGAGTGTCCCATCGGATTTAAGTACATCGCAGATCTGATGATGGAACGCGAAATTGTGATCGGCGGAGAGGAATCGGGAGGCATCGGCTATTCACGCTATCTGCCGGAGCGTGACGGCATTCTGAATTCTTTGCTGTTGGCCAATGTGATGGCCGAAGAAGGAAAGCCTCTCGGGCAATTGGTAGCCGATCTGCAGCGTGAGTTTGGGCCGCATCACTACGGCCGCCGGGATTTGCATATTCCGGAAGATGTAAAACAGTCGGCGATTCAACGTGCGCGATCCGAACAGACGAAACGTTTGGGACGTTATTCCGTCTTAAGGAAAGACGGGTTGGACGGAATAAAGTTCTTTCTGGACGCGTCTAGCAATGGAAACGGTGCAGAGCCATGGATTCTCTTCCGCGCGTCAGGCACAGAGCCGTTGCTGCGGGTGTATGCGGAAGCTGCCTCGCCTGAACTGGTAGAGGAAATCCTGAGCAGCGCCGAGGCCTTTGTGAATGGCCAGTGAGTGACACTGATAACCGCAAAGCCGCACGGCCCGCCGGGTCATTGTACTTTCAGTGCTCGCACCGCGCGGGCTTAACCCGTAGGATAATCAACTAGACAATGGGCGCAGCAAGCATCACAACTACCATTCCCGTCGATTCTCCGCAGACCCGGCGGTACAACCGCATCCGCCGCTGGCTGGGGATTGCCGGCTTTATACTCGGCGCGGTTGTGCTCGTCGTGCTTCTGGCCACCGGTTGGAGTGGGACTCTTCGGGATATTGCGCTCGGTGACGCCGCTCAGAACTATGTACTGGCAGTGTTCTTGTACGTATTAATGCTGATGACGATCACGAAACTGCTTGGACTGGGCCTGGATTATTACGGTTTTCGTTTAGAGCATCGCTTTCAACTTTCGAACCAGAGACTGCGGGCATGGTTGTGGGACGAGGCGAAAAGATTCCTGGTTGGCTTGGTCTTGGCAGCGATCGTCGCCGAATTGTTGTACTTCATCATGCGCCAAGCGCCGCAGCATTGGTGGCTGATTGCCTGGGCTGTTTTTCTCGGACTCTTTGTGCTAATGGCGCAGCTGGCGCCACTGATCCTGTTTCCCATCTTCTATAAATTCGAACCACTGCAGAATGAGGAGCTAAAGGCTCGGCTGGTACGGCTCAGCGAGCGGGCGGGAACAAAGGTGCGTGGGGTTTATCAGTGGAAGCTTTCTGAAAAGAGCAAAAAGGCCAATGCAGCATTGACCGGATTGGGCAATACGCGGCGCATCATCCTGGCCGATACACTGCTCGACCATTACTCTCCCGATGAGATCGAGGCCGTGCTGGCGCACGAACTGGGACATCACGCTCATCGCCATATCATGAAGAGCATTGCTGTCCAAGCAGGGACCACATTGCTTGGGTTTTGGGCCGCCAACTGGGTGCTGCACTATGCGGTAGACCGGCTTCACATGTTCGAGACGCTGTCGGATTTCGCAAACTTGCCACTGCTTGTATTGGTTACGACGCTGCTCTCATTCCTGCTTTTGCCGGCGTTGAACGCCTATTCGCGCTTTAACGAACGGCAGGCAGACCGCTACGCTTTTCAATCCATCGCCCGGGTGGGGCCGTTTATTTCATCTATGAACAAGCTCGCCGAGCAGAATCTGGCGGAGCGCGCTCCGTCGCGATGGGTAGAGTGGTTCTTTCATTCGCATCCCGCGATTTCGAAACGGGTGCAAGCAGCCGAAACCTGGGCGAAAGTCAGGTCGGCCGCAGATGCAGGCGGATAGAAGCATTAAGCTCGCGAAGAGCATGTCCCCTCCGGCGGTCAATTCTCAGCGGCCCCGCAGGAGCATCTCCACGCGGCGCAAATCCTCTTCGGTATCAATTCCAATCGTGTCGTAAGGCGTATCTCCCACAAAGATTGGAATTCCGTTCTCCAAGAACCGCAACTGCTCGAGGCGTTCGCTGCGCTCGAGTGACGACTCGGGCAAAGCTACAAAGCGATCTAACGCGGGTTTGCGGTAGGCATACAAGCCGAGATGCTTGTAGTATTGCGAACCCATCCCATCGCGATCATGCGGAATCGTGGCACGAGAGAAATAGAGCGCCCGTTCCATCGCGTCAGTCACGACTTTCACGGCGTTTGGGTTGGTGATGTCCGCAGCGGACGCGGTTGTTTTCAGGGTTCCGACGTGGACACTCGAATCTTGCATCACATCGATCAAGGTGGCGATGTGCTCCGGCCGGGTCAGGGGCTCATCTCCCTGTACATTGAGGTAAATGTCAGCAGCAATCGAATTGGATACTTCGTGTACGCGCTGAGTACCGCTGCTGTGCGCAGCAGAAGTCATTTGCGCCTTCCAACCGTTGCGGCGGCAGACTTGGAGGATTTCGTCAGAATCCGTCGCAATGATTACGTCGTTGAGCAGAGGGGAGAAACGAACGACCTCGTAAACAGCGCCCACCAGGGGCTTGCCGGCGATCTCGCGCAACATTTTGCGCGGCAGACGAGTGGAAGCGAGCCGGGCGGGGATGACGGCGATGGCTCTCATGCGGTCCTAGTGTCATTTTTTTGAACGATAGTTGCAAGACCTGCCCGAAATGCGATGGCGCTATCCGAAAGCTATTCTCCGATCCAGGTTCCGAATGGCTTCAGAGATTCCACGTGGTCGAAAACAATCTTCATCGCGGCCGTAATAGGAATGGCAAGCAAGAGACCCATTGCTCCCCACAACCAACCCCAGACCAGCAACGCCATCGTGACTGCCAGAGGGTTCAGCTGCAAACGGTTGCCCAGGAACTTTGGGTAGAGAACGTTTAGAGCAATCATGTGCAGACTCAGTACAGTGACTACGATCCCGATCAAACCTCCGGAGCTGGTGTGTCCGATTCCCATGAAAACCGGGGGCGCCATTGCGAGCAGCACTCCCATGTAGGGAACCAGGCTCAGGAATCCGCTCATAAAGCCGATGAAATAAAAGAACGGCACATGCAAGAAGCCAAAAACAATGGTGCTGATCCCTCCCATGAAAAAGCCGATGATCAGATTTCCGACCATGAATCTGCGAATCATGGCGGAAATCAGCCCCAGAGTTTTGTAGGCAACATTGCGGCTCTCCAAGGGGAACAGCATCACGGTAGCTGAGCGCACGTGGTGTACCCAGGTCAGCATGAAAAACACAAAGAAAGGAATAAAGGAAGCTGCCAGCACAGCCTGGCTAACGGAACCGAATCCCCGAGTGAGGATGTCGGTCCAGTTGGAAGTGGTGTGAACGTTCATCACTCCTTTATCTTGCCCGGGATTCAAAGCTTGTAGAGTTTCTGCTTTCTTACGAAATTTCATAATCTGTTCGCGGATTGTGCTGGTGTATTTCGGCAAGTCCTCCAAAAAATTCGCGGCCTGGTTATAGGAGAACGAGATGATGCCGGACACAATGACGAGCAGCAGAAGAACAGCGACAGCAGCAGCGACGCCTCGAGGCAAACGAAGCCGCATCAGCAACTCGACAACGGGCGCGAGGATGAACGCGAGCAGCACCGATACCAGCATCACAGCCAGGACAAGCTCAGCCCAGTAGCAGAACCCCAGAATGGCGCCGATTCCGATCACTGTAAGCGCCCAATGAGGCCTCCGGGGCTGACGCCGTCGCGCGGTCGCTCGTTCTTTGCTCGTCAGTTGCGATTCGTCGCTGGCCATCACGGTATCGTAATCCAGTTCGTGTATTTTGCATGGGACATATAATTGGCGGGTGCCTTCTCCTCCAACTGGATCTGATCCAAAGCCACATTCCCCGCGAATCCTGGGGCTGGATGTAGGGTCAAAAACCATTGGCCTGGCAGTTTCCGATCCGCTGGGAATAACCGCCCAGGGACTGGAAACCATTCGCCGGCAGAATAAGCGTCTGGATTTCGAGCAATTGGACCGTGTGATACGCGAGTATCAAGTGACAGAAATTGTCGTCGGCCTGCCGCTGAGGATGAGCGGCGCCGAGGGCATACAAGCGGAGAAGATGCAGGGCTTCGCCGAGCAACTGCGGCAACGTTTTCAAGGTCCCGTACACTTGTGGGACGAACGTTTGAGTTCCGCTCAAGCCAACCGTGTGCTTAGAGATTCAGAAATGTCTATCAAGCGAAGAGGAGAGGTGGTAGACCGGTTGGCCGCGGTTCTAATTTTGCAGTCATGGATGGACCATCGCGAAATGAAGCAGAATTCTCAATCGCCGCCCGCCTAGCCTACGCGCAAGAGAACGTGACTTCCGGTCACGAACCAGTGGGTAACGCCCACGCGCTACCCTTCATCTAAACTACTTAGCTTGCGCACCTTTTTCGCACTTTTATTGCTGGTTGCCCTTGCCATCGGCGGATGGCTAGCTTGGGCGCTACGGATGCCGCTTCAACCGGAGGGGCAGAAATTTGTGCTGCTGCGGCCGGGATATTCAACCTGGCGAATTGCATCTGAACTGAAGTCCGCGCAGGTAATCCGCAGCGCGAACGCATTTGTTCTTTGGCATTATTTTCACCATAAACATTCCCTGAAGGCCGGTGAGTATCTGTTTGATCGTTCCGCGACCGCGATTAATGTCCACGATCGCGTGGCCCGTGGTGACATTTACGTGCACACATTGGTGATTCCTGAGGGATACACCATCTTTGACATCGCGCAGGCAGTGCAGGATGCCGGCTTGGGGTCGAAACAGGAGTTCCTTCAACTCTGCACAGCAGACATCACGCTGATTTCCGACATCGCACCAAACGCCAAGTCTCTCGAAGGATATCTGTTTCCGGCAACGTATGAGTTCACGCGCACCGAAAGCATGCACGATATGCTGGCGGCGATGGTGAAACAATTTCGCGAGGTCGCAGCTTCGATCGGCTTGAACGCTAATGTGCAAGAAATGGTAATCATGGCGTCAATTATTGAAAAAGAGACGGCGGTTTCCGAGGAACGTCCTCTGGTGGCCAGCGTTTATTACAATCGCCTGGCCCGGAACATCGCGCTGCAAGCCGATCCCAGCGTGATTTATGCGGAGCTGCTTGCCGGAACTTACAGGGGAGCGTTGCATCACGAAGACCTGCAAGTTAAATCGGCCTACAACACCTATCGCTATCCTGGGCTTCCGCCGGGGCCGATCGGGAACCCCGGGAAGACGTCGCTGCAAGCCGCCATGCAACCCGCGTCAACCGACTATTACTATTTCGTGAGCGATGGCAATGGTCATCATCGCTTCGCCAACAGTCTGGAAGAGCACAACCGGAACGTCGTTAAATTGCGCCAAGTGACGAGCAAAAGATAAGCGCGAGACCGCCTATGCGTCGTCTGATGCGCTGTATACTATTTTTTAGTCTGGCGTATACTTTTCGTGAACTTCCTCTACCGTTTCCGTGCTCTCCTTGTTTTGCTGGCCATTCTGCCCTTAAGCGGCTGCTTATTCCGGTCGCGCAAAGTCGAGCGGCAATACAGCACCGCTCCTCTGAAAACCGCGACCCAGGCCCAACTCATTGAATACATCAACACGCAGTCGAGCAAGATCCACTCCCTACAAGCCACGGTGGATATTGATACCTCAGTCGGGGGATCCAAGAAGGGGACAGTCACGGACTATAAGCAGATCCGCGGATATGTGCTGATTCGCAGGCCGGCCATGCTGCGGATGATTGGTCTAATGCCGATTGTCCGCAATCGCGCTTTCGACATGGTTAGTGATGGGCACATCTTTAAACTTTGGATCCCGCCCAAGAACCGATTCATAATCGGGCGCAACGATATCGAGACCCACAATCCAAACCAGGCGTTGGAAAGCCTGCGTCCTCAGGTTATTTACGACGCTCTGCTTTTACGGGAGGTCGATCCCAAGTCCGAAATCGCCGTCATGGAAAGCGGTTATGAAACCGTGACCGACGCGAAACGGCACCACCTCCAACAACCTGACTATGAGCTTGAAATTATTCGAAAAGGAGGAAATGGCTGGTTCCTTTCCCGCAAAATTATCTTCAGCCGGACCGACTTGCTGCCGCACCGCCAACTGATCTACGACGAGAATGGAAATGTTGCTACGGACACTCGCTATGAAGGGTACAAAGATTACAAGGGAATAAATTTTCCAAACCAAATCCAGATAGATCGCCCGCAGGAGGAGTACAGCATCACGCTTACCATTGTGAAGTTGCAGATCAACGAACCTCTTCCCGATGACAAGTTCGCGCTGGAACAGCCCCCGGGAGCTGAGGTAGTACGCCTCGACCAGCCCCAAGCTCCTCCGACGAAGGGAGGAGATAGCCGGTAGCGAGTCTCGGCACTCAACGCTCATCATGATGAACCGAATGATTGTCGCGAATCTGGTTCACCGGCCCATAACTTTCCATGGGCATCCTGAACGACGCCAAACAGCGGCAGGTTGGAATCGGCGCCGATGTGATGGTTCAGCCACCTGGCTCTTCCTATATGGCGGGGGTAACCGGGGCTCCGATTTCGATTAAAGTAGGAGATATTCTGGCGAAACTTCCTCACGTGGTGGCAGTGGCTCCGGTGATCTGGCAGCTTTCGACCGCGGGTGCTGTGGAAGTGATTTACGGCATCGATCTGAAATCGTTTGAACGATTGTCAGGCCCGTTCCACTATCTGAGCGGTGGGCCTTTTCAGGGACCGAATGATGTGTTGGTGGATGATTTCTTCGCCCAGTCCCAGCACGTGAAAGTGGGCGACACGCTCGAAATCCTGAACCATAATTTTCGCGTGGCGGGCATCGTGGAGCACGGCAAGGG
>MNGW01000042.1:10841-13186 GCA_001918935.1 Acidobacteriales bacterium 13_1_40CM_3_55_5
TCAGTCTTCTATTTAAAACTCGACGATCCGAACAACGCCGATGCAGTCGTCAAAGAAGTTAAAAGCGTTCCTGGCATGGAGCGTTATTCGGTTCGCTCGATGAAGGAGTATCTCTCCATGATGACGCCCAGCAACCTGCCGGGATTTTCCAGCTTCATCAATGTGGTGATTGGCGTATCTGTGATTATCGGCTTCATTGTCATCTTCCAGGCCATGTACACGGCAGTGATGGAACGCACGCGCGAGATCGGTATTTTGAAATCGATGGGTGCGTCCAAGTTTTACATCGTGAACGTGATTCTGCGAGAGACGGCACTTTTGGCAGTCACGGGAATTGTGGTCGGAATTATTTTCAGCTTGGCCGCGCGCGGGGCGATCGTTAATCGGTTGCCGCTGCTGCGAGTAGTGGTCAGCGGCGAGTGGATCCTGAATGCAACGATAATTGCTCTTGTGGGAGCGCTCATGGGGGCGCTTTATCCCGCTTACAAGGCGGCCCAGAAAGATCCGATCGAGGCGCTGGCCTACGAGTAGCAATTACATTGGTTCTGGACGACAACCGCGTCTTAGCGCCTTGATAAGAGCCGGCGGGACGCCGGCGCTACCGTTGACAATCACCGCTATCCTACGGTATCTTTAGCCTTTAGCAGTCCTGCGGTTGCCCGCCTGATCCCTTGCGCTTTCGACGCGAGGGGGCACTCAGCGGTCTTCTTTGCTTTTTTAATTTTCTGGGAGACTCGTAATGTCAACCTATTTCCCCAAAGCGGGGGAAATTGCGCGCAAGTGGTACGTCGTGGATGCTTCGGGACAGACTCTGGGCCGATTGGCCTCGCAAGTCGCCCACATCCTGATGGGGAAGGAAAACCCCAGGTACACGCCGTTTCTTGATACTGGCGATCATGTGGTGATCATCAACGCCGACAAGGTGAAGGTGACGGGCATGAAAGCGGAGCAGAAGTCGTATCAGCATTACACCGGATATCCGGGTGGACTGCGTTCTGAGGATTTCCGTGAGCGCTTCGCGCGTAGACCGGAGATGGTAGTTGAGGACGCGATCAAGCGCATGCTCCCCAAGAGCAAACTGGGGCGGCAAATGATCAGCAAGCTGAAAATCTATCGCGGCGACAAGCATCCGCATGAGGCTCAGAAGCCTGAGACACGGAAGCTGGCGGTGCGAGCTTAGGATCCTGTTGGATTGATGTAAGAATTTTTTGGAAAGGTTTGAAGCACCGGGTTAGCTGAAGGCTGACTGCTGAGTGCTGAATGCTATCAATGGCAGAGCGTGTGCAATATTACGGTACGGGACGCCGCAAGTCGGCAATCGCGCGCGTCTATCTGCGTCCGGGCAGCGGTGAGTTCAAGGTTAACGGGCGTCTATTTGAACAATATTTCGTGACGCCGGCGCAGCGTTCCGCAGCCAAGCAGCCGTTGCTGTCGACCGACACGGCTGCTGGGTTCAATGTCATCGCCAGGGTTTCCGGAGGCGGAGTGAACGGCCAGGCCGATGCGGTGAAGCTTGGCATCGCTCGTGCGCTCATGCTGTTCGATGCCGAGCTGGGCAAGAAACTTAAGGCCGAGGGATTGGTTAGCCGGGACTCGCGCTCCAAAGAACGCAAGAAGTATGGACAAAAAGGCGCGAGAAAGCGATTCCAGTACAGCAAGAGGTAGAGCAGTGTCTAGTTTCTGGTTTCTAGTTTCCGGACTAGAAACAAGAAACTGGAAACAAGAAACTGGTGTTAAATTCTTCCCGTACCGCGCGTGCGGGGACGGGAATGGCAATCTGGAGCAGCCGCAAGGCATGCGAAAGATGCAGACCAAATGAGGAGGTTGATTGGCTAACATCACCATGAAGGAGTTGCTTGAAGCGGGCGTCCACTTCGGGCATCAGACCAAGCGCTGGAATCCCAAGATGAAGGAATACATCTTCGGAGAGCGCAACGGGATTTACATCATTGACCTGCAGAAGACGCTGAAGATGTTCAAGGAGGCGTCGAAATTCATCCAAGAGCTGGCAGCCGAAGGCAAGATTGTGTTGTTCGTGGGCACCAAGCGCCAAGCCCAGGACGCAATCGCCGAAGAAGCGCAGCGCTGTGGTGGTTTCTACGTGAACCAGCGCTGGCTGGGCGGATTGCTCACCAATTGGGTGACGGTTCAAAAGTCGGTGAAGCGGCTTAAGGAACTCGACGAGATGGCCACCGACGGCCGTTACGAGTTGCTGCCCAAAAAAGAAGTCATCAAACTGGAGCGCGAGCGCAAGCACTTGCAGGCCAATTTGGCCGGCATCAAGGACATGAATCGCTTGCCCGACACGGTTTTTGTGATTGACTCCAACAAAGAGCAGATCGCGG
>MNGW01000112.1:0-4543 GCA_001918935.1 Acidobacteriales bacterium 13_1_40CM_3_55_5
CGCAAGACTCCCATCGGTACGCTGACCCTTCCTGACGGGACTTACACCATCAGCGGGGTTCCTCCGGATTCTTACCTTGTGGTGGCTGAACCGCTCGATCTGCCTGTTTCCGATTCCGATGTGAGCTGGGCCTCTGAGTTCAACCAGGCGAAGGTGCAGACCAATTTCACCACCCGCTGGCACTAGAGGAAGTACGAAGTACGAGGTACCAAGTACAATTTGCGACTTTCTTACTTCTGACTTCCGATTTCAGAGTCGGCAATCTTCATCCATCCAGATTTTTGCTGCTGCCATACCGCCATCCTACGAACTGGGCCTTGAGGCAGAGGCTGTCCCGCACGAGTGCCGCGAAGGGTGATGTCATAAGCCACTACCAAAGTGTCGCGGTGCAGTTCGGTCTGCAATTCACCCATCGAAAAATCCTGGATCTGTAACTCTTTAATCCGCTCCAATGCCGGCGCGCGATCCAAACGGGTGTCCAGCGTAATCAAAATATAATTACCCGCGATGTGCCGTTCCAGTTCGTTCCAGTTCTTGTTCTTTACTTCATTCCAGAAACTGCGTTCCAGCCCCTCGCCGCCGGTGGCGTCCGCCCATTTGTTCACCGTATGCTCGCGCCACACGGTGCAACCCTGCAGCAGGATGGTCGCGTAAACCAGCACGAATATCATGAGACGAGTTCGCATGGCGCGATTTTATCAGGGACGGCAAATCAGCAGTCAGCACTCAGCACTCAGCCCCATACAAGCCTGTCGGGGAACTGAGAACTGAAATCTTATAACTGAAATCCTGAAACCGCGATTTTTAAACCCCAAATCTCGAATCTGAAACCAGAGATTCTCCCACCCCTGATGATCCAAAGTGAGGACTGAATGCTGAGTGCTGAGTGCTGACTGCTGAAAGCGGTAGTGTCCTCCGGGATGCTCCCGGGTTGACCCTTCGCTCCCGGGACGAAATAATGGCCGGGCCTGGCATCCTGCGATCACCAGTGGACGTTGTCACAGATGGGAGTTGTCATGAACGACTTCAACCGCAAGGTGGAAGAAGCCTCTGCACGTGTAAACAAGTCGGTAGCTAGCCCAGGCAACCGAACGCCTGGAGAAAGAAACCGCGGAGCTGATCGACTATCTCAACGAGGAAGTTGTGCCAGCCGTCCGCCAGCACTCCACCAAGGCATTACGTGTAGCGGCGGAAAAGCTTGCGGCGCTGGCGGATTTTTTGGAAACCAACCAGGCGTCTCCCAAGTGAGGCATTCGTTTTTGTTGAATTCTACGGGCTACGGTCCTTCTGTCAGTTCTCGGCTAGCCGTCCTGGCTATCTTTTGCCTGCTGCCAATGTTCCTCACCGGTTGCGGAGAGAAGAAACAGGCGCGTGTGAATGTGCCCCCTCCTCCATCGATTCAACCAGCGCAGCCGGCCAAAACTCCTGGCGAAGTTGACAGCAATAAGACGAGCAGCAATCCCCGAGCAACTGAACCTCAGTCCGAAACCGCGAAGCCGGCTGACGAAGAAAATACCGACGAGGAAAGCACGGCTGAAGAACAAGACGTGCCGTCGCTTCCTGCCGACACCAAACCCATACTCGTCGAAACCGGCTTGGCCAGCTGGTACGGCGCGCCCTATCACAACCGGCGGGGTTCGAATGGCGAAATCTACAACATGAACGCCATGACCGCTGCTCATCGCACGCTTCCCTTGGGGTCGATCGTTCGCGTCACTAATGTGAAAACTGGACACGCGGCCACAGTCCGCGTCACCGACCGCGGGCCCTTCATCAAAGGACGCATCGTCGACCTTTCGCTGGCCGCGGCCAAGAAAGTAGACGTCTGGCAGCCGGGCATTGCCATGGTGCGAGTGGAAATTTTGCATTCGGCGGCGCCACTTGATCAAGGCGGACGATGGGCGGTTCAGATCGGCGCCTTTCACGAAGAAGATACCGCCAATGAATTAGTCAGCCAGCTCTCCCGTCGCTATCACAGCGCCAAGGTGCTGAGCTTCAGCAGTCCGGTGGGCGATTGGTGGATACGGGTCCGCGTAAAGAATGACGATCGAAAACGCGCCGAGGAAGTCGCTCATGACTCGCAGACGCCGCAGGGTTCAATATTCCTGGTTCGACTCGACTAAACTTCCGTTGCGCCCCCTATAGTGTTTTCGCGCTGTCTGCAGCTACAATTTCGGTTTAAACAAATCCAATTCTTGGATGTGTTATGATTGATTGTTTGTTCTGCCGTATCCTGCGTAACGAGATTCCAGCCAAGAAAATCTACGAGGACGAGCACACCTTCGCCTTTGAAGATATCAATCCTCAAGCTCCCACCCATGTTCTAATCATTCCCAAGCGGCATGTCCGGGGATTAAAAGAAGCCACGCCCGAGGACGCCGAACTGATCGGCCGTTGTCATCTCGCTGCCGCCCACATAGCACGCCAACGCGGCATTGAGGATGGCTATCGGACGGTGCTCAATGTGGGGCCGCAGGCGGGACAATCTGTATTTCACCTGCATGTGCATTTACTGGGAGGACGTAGTTTGCACTGGCCTCCGGGTTAACGGACGCCTCAAACCATTTTTCAATAACTTACAGATATCTGTCTGTCACTCCCAAATGAGACGGCAAACGTATCCGGCTAATCGTCTAGGATGCCATTTGCTGGCGTTTTGAGGCTCTCGGAGCGACGCAAAGGAAAGGCGACAAGCGGAACATCATTCCGAATCACGATGCAGTGGAGGGGAGTCGGATTGCATTGCTGCGAGTATTATCTTTAAGCTATTTTTTATACGATGTACATACAGGGATTCCCGCTCTGTTTCGTGATAAAATGCCGATTTTACAATAGTTATCCGCCATTAGCTTTGAATCGCAGTCCGAAACTGTGTTCATTGCCCAATCCGCTGATATGGAAATCATATTGGAGCGTCTGGTCCTCATCTTTCAATCGGATTCGCTCGGTGATTTCCATGGGAAAGTCGTAATAGACATGAAACGTCCTTATAGTGTATTCGCCCGTTTCCCAGTTATGTTCGCTCGTACCGAACGAGGCGTGACTCTTGTTTTTTCTGTCGACGGCCCACGTCCCGCTTGCATGTCCTTTAAGAAACTTATCTCGCTTCGCTTCCAGTTCTTTCCTGTGCTGCTGGACTTCCGGTGGATATTCCGGTTCCTTTGGCGGCCATATCTGGATCGCTTTAAGGTACGCCTGGGCAGATTCCAATGCGCCCTCCGGCAGAGAATCCACCAGCGCGCGAAGGTGTTCGCGGTCAGCCATTTCCAATCTCCTGAGAATTTAAGCTTCATGGCGGAGAATGACCAAGTACTGGACATGACTCACTTCGGCCACCGCCGCTATTCGTACCGCAGCGCCTCAATGGGATCCAGACGCGAGGCACGGACCGCGGGCACCATCCCGCTGATAAGCCCCACGGCACCGAGAATAAGCGTAGCTACGATCAGAGTAGTCGGAGCAATGATCAGGCTCACGTCGCCGGCTTCGGCGTTCTTCGCCATGGCGCTGTAGAGGGTCAGCCTTCCGACGGAAAGTGAGACCCCATACGCCAAAATGATTCCCAGCGCGCCGCCGATGAAAGTAATGGTGAGAGATTCGGCCAAGAACTGAAAGAGGATATGCCTCCTGCGCGCGCCCAACGCCTTTTCCACTCCAATCTCGCGGGTTCGCTGGGTTACCGAGACCAGCATGATGTTCATTAGGCCGACTCCGCCGATGCCCAGCGTAAGCGTACCGATGAAACCCAACAGAATCGTGAGGCCGAGCGTAATCAGTTCGAACTGGTGGACCTGATCCATGAGGTTAAACACCATCATCGCCCGGCGGTCTGCCGGGCTGAACTTGTGCTCGATGGCCAGCACTCTGCGCACCGACCTTTCCAAGCCTTCGTACGCAGGGGTCTCGTAGTTGAACCAGATGGAGTCGAGGTATTGCGTATCCTTAAGGTCGCTCATGGTGGTGAAGGGGATGTAGATCAACCGGTTCGTGACGTCATCGCCCGCCTGCATTTTGGGGCTTACGACCCCGATGACTTCAACGCTGAGGCCATCGATGCGGATTCGTTCGCCCAGCGCGTTACGCCCTGAGAAGAGTTTTTCTTTGGCCTCGGATCCAATCACTGCGACACGGGCATGCTGCAACTCATCTTCAGGGTTATAGAAGCGGCCCTCCGCCAGTTTGAGTGCGCGGATGGAAATGACATTGGAATAATTGCCGGTAACGCTGAAGTTGAACGTCCGCGTCTCGTACTGGATGTTCGCCTGCTTGGAGGCTTCGGGGGTGATTTGAGTAATTTGAGGAATATTGGTGGTGAGTGTGTCCACGTCGGCAAGGGTAAACCGTATGGGCGCACCGGCCTTCTGGCCGCCAGCCTGCATGGAGCTGCGGCCCGGGACCATGATCATCAGCTTGGTGCCGAAGTTGGCGAAGATGTTGGCGGCGGCCCTGCCGAAGCCGTTGCCATAAGCCAACAACAAGACGACCGTGGCTATACCCCAAGCCATGCCAAGCATGGTGAGGGCGGTGCGCCGACGGTTGTACT
>MNGW01000112.1:4684-12627 GCA_001918935.1 Acidobacteriales bacterium 13_1_40CM_3_55_5
CCCGCCGGTCCTTGTTGCGTACCGAGCAGCGCCATCAGGGCACCGGCCAGTCCCATGCCAATCAGTCCACTGAATAATGTAATAAGAATGCCTTCCACGAAAAACTGGACCAGAATACTACGGTTGGTGGCGCCCAGGGCTTTGCGCAATCCGATCTCGCGAGTGCGCTCGCTAACCGCCACCAGCATGATGTTGATCACGCCAATGGCACCCAGGGTAAGGGTCACCAGTCCCACCGTGCCCAGGAACATGTTCATAGCATCGAAAATCTTGCCTACCATCTCGGCCTGCTCAACCAGATCCAGGTTTTCAAACGCGTCTTTATCCCTGTAGTCGAAACCGTGATTGCGGGCGATGATCTTCTGGACGTCTTCCCTTGCCAGCAAGTGTTCAGCGGGAACGCGAGGCTGATAGTTGATCAGCGAGATTGAGTTTTGGTGGTTCTCGCCCTTAAGCGGGAAGTAGGTGGCCATCACTTGGAAGGGAATGTAGCCGCGCATGTTGGCCAGGTTTTCGTCACCTCGACCGATGCGCTTCACGGTGCCGATGACCTCAAACCTGATGCCATTGAGCAGGACGGTGACGCCAACCGCGGGTCGTCCGGGAAAGAGGTTCCTGGTCAGTTCGTCGCCCAGCACGATTACATTGCGTTTCTGAGAATCATCTAATTCATTGAACCAGCGTCCCTGCTTGAGAGGAAGAAACCGGATCTGATTGTACTGAGGCTCGACGCCGACAATTTGTCCGTTCGCGGTGGCTAATTCGCTGGCGGCGCGGACATCATCGCGGGAAAGGACAGGCGAAGCCTTGCGGACATGAGGAGCTTCCACGCGGATGTCCGCATAGTCCTGGTAAGTGAGCAGATAGTTGCGGGCGGAGTTCATGCTGGATTCGATCACCGGAGCGCGTCCAGGAAAGACAAACATGATGTTTTCGCCAAATTCGGCCAGGTTGCGCTTGTTTCCCGAGCGGAAGCCCTCGCCCAGACCCACTAGAAGCAGCAGCGATCCAACACCCCAGGCAACACCGAACATGGTGAGGAACGAGCGCAGCTTGTGTGCCCACAGAGTGCGGAGAACTTGTCCGAAGATGTCCAGGATCATCCGCATGATCAACTTCATTGTATCTTTGACGATGTCTACTAAGACAGGTTTCGCCCAAAAATTAGCCCGATGGGCGGGAAAAGTCTCGTTCGGAACTGGCGAGCCCGAAACTCTCTCGACACCGCCGACGTTGTTAGAGACGGCGGTTTATCACCGGTCACCCTACGCCACTCGTTATCAATTAAAACCGAAGGTATGATTGCTCCGCTGTATCCAATCGCGCTGTGGAGGCATGGAATGACACGGCTTGTGGTTGCGCTGGTTTGCCTGTTTTGTGTTGCTACCCCGCTTCTCGGTAGGGCGAGGGCGTCTACCGCAGAGCCTTGGCAAACTTACGTGGACGACACCTACCAAGTGACGTTTCGCTTTCCCAGAGAATGGAAGAGAGATCCCCTCTACGACGATCGCCCATATTTTGGCGTAGAAAGGCCGTTGCCCACTGCCGGACGCGGTTTTTTCCAGCTTCTGCTTATGGGAGAGGAAAGCGATGAGCCGAAACAGATATGCAAGGGTCTGGCAGAGCACGTTGTCAGGCCATTCGGCGAAAATCCAACCACTCGGCCAATGAAAGTGGACGGACAGAGCGCCTGCCTTGTTTGGCCTTCCAAAGATCAGGGAGCGCCTTGGGATGCAGCAGTCGTTATTAAGTATCCACAGCCAGTGGAGATCAATGGGGAACGATACAGTATCCTGGAGTTAGACGCAGACAAAAACTACATCCTCGCAATAATCCGAACTATTCGATTTATATCTTCAGCTCGCCACAACTCGCCGTTCTTGCTAGAAATCTCTCCGCAGAATGCAAAAAAAACAGGAACTGCAACCTGGAAGGCAGACGCTCCGGTGTCCGTAATTCTGACGATGAAGAACACTTCTCGGCGAGTACTCCACGTCGCGTTGACCAATCCCGCCACCGACTACCGGACTACGTTGATGCACAACACTGACCGAGTGCCAGTCACGGAGAACTTGCAACAAATGAAAGAAGAAGTCAAAAGTGGGCACGCTTCAACGCGGAATGTCTTGATAACGCTCAAGCCGCAGCAGACCTGTCAGGATGCGATTGAAATCAGGTCTCTTTATCAACGATTAACTCCGGGAGAGTACAGTCTGCAAGTAGAGCGAGATCTGCCCCCCGAACTTGGTAAAGGGATCGTAGAGTCCAATACGATTAAAGTGACCGTGATCGACTAATGGAAACGCGGGTGGTCGTCCAGCGGAAGCAATATGGAACATTGGACTCATCTGTTGTCGAGATGATTTTCGATGCCTGAACGAATGGCGGGGCATTTATGGCAAAGCCTCTAGCCTGCGGTCTCTTCGGGCGCGCCGTGGCGGCGCAGGAGTTGCGGCAGGTTTTGCGAAAACGCGGAGCGAGGCAGGACCATATCGCATCCCACTTCGTGCGCCTTCTGCTTCAGGTCTCCCTGGACGTGGGAAAGAAATCCAATGATGGACGTTCCCTTTTTCAGCTTAGTCTTCAGCTTAGGAATCAAGGTCAGAGGCTTAGCGTTGACATTGTTCATGTCGAAGATGATAAGTGACGGCTTCTCTTCGCCATTTTGTTTCATGTGATCGAGCAGATCTTTTTCAGCTTTGCAAAATTCAACTTTGACGTTGAGCTTGCGCGCCGTCTCCTGAATCTTTGCCTGGAAAAAGAGGTCATCCACAAACGCAAAAATGCGGGGGTTGACGTCCCCACGATTGGGAAGCGGCTCGGGTTCCGCTGGCGAATAAGAGGGAGCGAAACCGGGACGTCCGCCGCGTCCAGAACGGGGTCCGTTGTTGCCGCCCATATTGGAGCGGTAGTTGTGATCCATGGGAGCGGTGTAGATCCCGCCGCCCTGCTGACGGTCGCGGCCCGCTTGCCCGCCGCGATTGGGCGGACGTCGTCCCCGCCGCCGTCTATTTCTCCCTCCACCTCCGGAGGGATGTCCGGGTCCTACCATCATGTGTCTCTCTTCTTTTGCAATCTATGTTCGGTCTGTCCGAAGGGATAATTTCGGTATCGTTGTCGTTGTCTTTCTCTAGCACTCTCTGAGTGGTGCCTGGCCTCGCGCATCCGCACGAAACCTGCGGGGAAACCCAATCCGGCTGGAACTCACTCGCGAAATGATCTCTTATCCGTCTTTGGCGCCTGGAGCTTAGTGGGCGCAGAAGGCCAGCCAGGGAGCATGGCCGTGGGAACAACATGATGGTACCGCCCCTGCGGCAAAGAGTGCAAGCTCAAAGTCACGGTACTTTTGCACATAAGTAACTGGATAGCCGGCGGCGGTAAACCTCAGCAGATCGGTGATTCGCCGCGCAAGGTTAAGATCAGCGTGTCTCCGGATCAAGCGTCTGATCCAGATAGATCCACAGAACACGGGCAAGAAGTGCGATAGTGGAAAGGGCAGGAACAATATGACTGCCCAGATCACATCTTTGGTGATCCACCAGCCGGTCACTGCCCACAACAGCGCAGCAATTAGAGTGATGGTTAACAGCGCAATGCCGTAACTGATATACATGGCGCCGATAAAGTAGCCTGCTTCGCGCGCAAATTTCAGATCGCAAACCGGACAGCGCTCCTGCATCTTCGGAAATCCGCGAAAGATCGAGCCCCGAAAAATTCCTCCCAAGCGGCATCGGGGACAGCGCTGGTGAAAGATACTGCTCAGCGTTGATGGCGTGGTCGCGATTTCCATCAGGCAGCCATCAATTCAAAGATTGCTTTCTGTTTTCGAATTGGTCGCAATTCAAGACCGGATCGAGCGCCATCGTGGGAATTGCCTATGAGCCGGTCCATTCGGTATTTATTTTTGGCGGCCGCAGCAAAGTTTGCAGCACGACGCAGTATTGCTCCGTTTTCTCCTGTAGTGCTCGCAACTGCTCTGGAGCTGCTTGCGGGGCGTCAATATCGAATCGGACGTCGATTGTCTCAAAACCGACGGGAACATCCTTGGAAAGGCCCAGAGTACCTTGCAAATCCAGATCGCCACTCACCGCAACCTCGATGTGCTGGGTTGGAACTCCCATAGCCGTCGCGACCAGTTGACAGGTGATCTGGGCGCAGGCGGCCAGCGCACCGAGCAGCAGGTCGCCAGAACACGCCGCTGTACCCGTACCCCCTACGCCCTTGTGGGCTTCGGCCTGGTAGACCGCGCGTCCGATATCGACTGAGCATGTCATGGGAGTAGCAGTCTCGGTCCCCTTGGCGGTAAGCGTAATACGCGAGGCACTCGAGTCGCGACGATACTGCTCCTTCAACGGCTTTTGAAGCGATCTAACATTCATAACACTCTCCTAAAATTTTGCTATCCTTCACCCATCTGCGAATGGGGGCATCTGGGCACCGCGCCCTTAAGAGATATTAATGGATGAGCGGCTCACAACACCGGATCCAGTGTTGGCTAAAGACGAGTCGCCAGCGCTTTCCTCCGGGACACAATTCGGTCGCTACGACATACTTTGCCCGCTCGGAGCGGGCGGTATGGGCGAAGTTTATCGGGCGCGGGACAATCGCCTCGGCCGCGATCTAGCCATCAAGATCCTTTCCCACAAACTGTCAGCCAGTAAACAGGACTTTGAGCGTTTCGAGCGCGAAGCCCGTTCGGCTTCTGCGCTCAACCACCCGAATATAGTAACGATCTTTGAGCTGGGACAGGTTGATAGTACTTACTACATCGCGATGGAACTGGTTGAGGGAGAGTTGCTGCGCGACATGCTCGCTGCAGGCTCAATTCCCTTGCAGCAGGCCATTCCCATTGCCGCGCAGATTGCGGACGGGCTAGCCAAGGCCCATGAAGCAGGCGTTGTCCACCGGGATTTGAAGCCGGAGAACCTAATGGTTTCTCGCGATGGATTCGTGAAGATCCTTGACTTCGGACTTGCGAAGCTGGCTGGCCCTGACACCAAGCAACCGCTCGATGCCGGCACAGTGGATACTTCTTCAACCCTTCCGGGCACGGTTATGGGCACCGTGGAGTACATGTCTCCGGAGCAAGCCAATGCTCTGCCACTGGATTTCCGGTCCGACCAATTTTCGTTCGGGTTGGTCCTGTACGAGATGGTCACCGGAAAACGGACTTTCCGGCGGCACAGCAATGCCGAAACTCTGGCGGCCATTCTTCGCGACGATCCAGAACCAGTAGCATCCTTAAACTCCCAGGCTCCCGCGCCGCTTTGCTGGATCATCGAACGCTGCCTGGCTAAGAATCCCAAGGATCGCTATTCATCCACTCGCGACCTGACTCGAGAGCTTGCGAGCTTACGTGACCGCCTCTCCGAGGCGCCGTCGAGACATTCCTTAACTCGGACATGCAATCTTCCCGCCCAACGAACCATGTTTATCGGTCGGGACCAGGAAGTCGTGGCGGTTAAGGAGTTGCTGCTGCGAGACGATGTGCACGTGATAACACTTACCGGCCCAGGTGGCATCGGGAAAACCCGTCTTGGATTGCAGGTCGCAAGCGACGTCGCTGAGAGCTTTCCAAGCGGCGTGTGTTTCATTCCCCTGGCGGCGGTGCATGATCCAGCCCTGGTTCCTTCCATCATCGCGCAGGCGCTGGAAATGAGGGGAACTCGGCATCAGCTAACCATTGAGAGCCTGAAGGAATACTTGCGTGACCTGCGCACGAACTTGCTGTTGTTCTTCGACAATTTTGAGCATCTGCTTGCGGCCGTGCCAGCGGTGGCGGAGTTGCTTTCAATCGCCCCCAAGCTCAAAGTCCTGGTGACCAGCCGCGCGCCGCTGCACATTTATGGCGAACATGAATTTCCTGTTCCCTCGCTTGCCTTGCCGGACCTTCGGTCTACGATGTCGCTTCAAGTGCTTTCGAAAAATCCGGCAATTTCTCTGTTTCGGGAACGCGCGGTTGCAGTGAATCCAAATTTTGCACTCACCGACGAGAATATTCTTGCGGTCGCCAATATCTGCACTGGATTGGATGGGCTGCCTCTTGCGATCGAGTTGGCCGCCGCGCGTATCAAGCTGCTCTCGCCCTCGGCAATGCAGGCGCGACTGGAGAGCCGACTCCAACTCCTCACTGGCGGTGCGAAAGATTTGCCGTTGCGGCAACAAACGCTGCGAGGAACTATCGACTGGAGCTACGACCTTCTAAGCCAGGCGGAAAAGGCGCTGTTCCGAAGAGTTTCGGTTTTCATCGGTGGATGCACGCTGGAATCCGTTGAGGCGGTCTGTAACACCAAACAAGATCTCGAAATGGATGTCCTCGAAGGAATGGCATCGCTGGTTGATAAGAGCCTGGTTCGGCAGATCGAGCGTCCACAGGGAGAATCGCGTTTTGCGTTGCTGGATACGGTTCGCGAGTACGGGCTTGAACGTCTAGTTGCCAGTGGAGAAGAGAGCGCGACCAAGCGTGCTCATGCCGCGTACTGTCTGGTGCTGGCGGAAGAGTCTGCATCCCTGGCCGCCGATCCGGCGCAGTCGGAATGGGTGAGTTTGTTCGAGGTGGAACATGATAATTTTCGCGCGGCCCTGGAGTGGCTGACGCAAACCGGCAACGCTGATTGGGGGCTACGCCTTGGGGCTGCGCTCTTCCAGTTCTGGGATATGCGTGAGCACTTAACCGAAGGCCGCGACCGTCTTGGCAAACTTCTCCAACTTAAAGATGGCGCAGCGCGTTCAAACACGCGCGCGCGGGCGCTCTTCGCTGCCGGGGTACTGGCCGGACAGCAAAGCGATTACGCCGCAGCCAATGCGCTGGTCGGAGAGAGCCTGGACATCGCTCGCGAGTTAAACGACGGCCGCGGGGTTGGAATTGCATTGAATGCTCTAGCGGTACACGCTCGAGATCGTGGAGATCTCGCAGCTTCCCGGTCCTTGTTCGAGGAGAGCCTGACAGTCTGGCGGGATTTAGGCGACCAAATGGTGGTGGCCCGATCGCTCAGCAATCTGGCAAACGTGGTCAAGTTGCAGGGGAATTATCCGCTGGCCCGCTCCCTGTATGAAGAATCTCTTATGATTTTCCGCGAACTCGGGGACCGCACGGGGATGGCGTGGTCGCTCAATTACGAGGGCGACGTGGCTCATGAGCAAGGTGACGACGCAACCGCGCGCAGTCTATATGAGCAGAGTCTGACCATATTCAGGGAGCTGGGTGACAAATGGGGTATCGCTGGATGTCTTGTTGACCTGGGAAATCTTGCTCGCGACCACAGCGATTATCAGACTTCACGCTCGCAGTATCGTGAAAGCATGAAGCTGTTCCAGGAGCTGGGACAGAAACGCGGGATGGCCCGCCTGCTGGATTGCCTGGCATGTTCTGCGGCTCTCCAGTCCCAGCCGGAGCACGCGCTGCGCCTGGCAGGCGCAGCTGCGGCGATGCGCCAAGTTCTTGGCGCACCTCTACCATTGGCTGACCAGGCGCGGTTGGAAAAGACGCTTGAGTCGGCACGCCAATCACTATCGCCTACGATCGCTGCAGCCGCCTGGATGGACGGTTGGACGACACCGGCGGACAAAACCATCGGCGATGCCTTGTCGTAGGAATGAGAGTTTGCGCGTGAGTTGCAATATCCCCACACGAGACTAGGTGATTAGCATGGTCTGGTCATAGGCAGAGTTCTGCGCGGAGGTGGGACTTGTGCCCGAGATGCGATTTCGCCTGGGGCGGCCCGGACCAGAGGAAATCTTCCAGCAGGATTGGTCATTCTGCCGTTGTGGGATCAATCATGCGGCGCACGGCGGAGATACGGTTTGCCGGAAAGCCTCCTCTTTTGGCATGTTCCTGGACCGTAGCTTCGTCCGGAGCGAGATACACACAATAGACCTTGTTACCCGTCACGTAGCTGTGCAGCCACTGGATCTCCGGCCCCATTCCCTTGAGAACCCCGACC
>MNGW01000079.1 GCA_001918935.1 Acidobacteriales bacterium 13_1_40CM_3_55_5
AGAAGCTTTGACTCGGGTTCCAGCTGCGCATCTTGGCAACCCCGTGGCGCACAGTCTGGATGTCGACGGTATACACAAGCACTGGTTTCAAGAGGTTCTCCAGTATCAACCAGGCGGCAAGCGGACGCTGTCTCGCTGATCCGCTTCATTCGAGCACCGAATTCCGCCAATGCCTCATCGACTTGTGCGACGGACCACGAACGCTTTCTAGACAGCTCTGACGCCTGCCAATACACTCTGCTCGATCGCCTCAGGGATATGAAGCTGACTGGCTACGGCGCCGCTTTCGCATGAAAAGGTTGCCGGGCGGCCGCGCGGCGGATGAAGGACGAGCTCGGCGTTCGGCATGTGGCTCCGGCCATTGCACCGGCAACCTGGCCTTCAAGATTTTCTGTGATGTCTATGGAGAGAACTACAACTACGCGGGCGTGGAATCCGAGGTGATGTTCCCGCACTGATGTTGCGTCTTTCGATGCCGCCGCGGCTGTCGAAACTGTTTATCGCATTGTTTCCGGATAGCCCGTGATTCTGATGGAATCCGGCAACCTCGGGATTCATGGTTGCGGGCCCATCCTGGAGGAAGTCGACTGGGTTCTCAAAACTTGTCTCGAAGCCCCAAGCCGCGAATCACGCGCCAAGTATTAGTTGACAGGAGCGAGTTTTCGTTGCGTTGGAGAGATTACTTGCCAAAAACTTTCACCTCACTTCGAATTCGTCTGCTCAGCCTGAAGCCCTGGTAGGCAAGATAGCCCGCGATAGCAAGCCCTATCCAGCTCATCCAAACTGGCACGACAATGTTTCCCACCGTTATGTGCCAGCCAAAGAGGAGACGAAGCGCATGGCCGAGAGCTATCAGTAAAAACACTGCTGAGGCAATCAGGGAAAAAATTCTTGGTGTCATTGCCCACCTCTATCGATAGGAAGAATTGAAACCGGCTGGGCCTTTAAGTTCCCAATGTCCTGCCCGGGAGAAGGTTTCATGCGGCAGCTAAGAACCGCTTAATCTTCTCGGCCCGCTCTCGTTTCTTTTCTACGGCGGTGACATCGCCCGGCCAGGTGAGGGAAAGATAGGCTGGGGGCCCAACGAGAAAGAAGAAGTGTTCCTTAGGACTCGCGGCTCTAATCTGCTCATAGAATTCGAGCGCCTCTCCGGGAAAGTGTCTCCGCACGTCGAGCAATATGAAGCGGTAGAGACCAGGTTGCCACAGAAATCGCGCTGCTCCGAGGCAGTCGGCCGTATGGACTTCGATGCCGCGACTCCGCAGAACGCTGGCTCGCACGTCGCGGGTAGGTTGGTTACGGTCAATGAGGAGAACCTTTTTGCCATAAGAACTCGGACGATTTGGAGACTGCAGAATCATAGCGCACCTCGAGGGTCACAGCCGACAAGCACTTATCGAATACGGTCCGCATTGGCTAAATCGGAAACGGCTAACGCAATACTCACCTTCTTCGAGCCTTTTGTACTCGTCTGATAGCCGAGAGTGATGTTGATGTCTTCTTGGGCGAGCTTACCGGCGAACCTCGCCGCGCTCCTAGCGTATTCGGTAGTTCAACGCGGAGCACATCTGCCTCAGTATACGGTTGTCGGGCGCTCGCAAGCGCTTTCTTCGCTTTGCCAACGCTGTCAACTACGAGATGGGTAGGGCCCGTCGTTCCTGACGTCATCGTCATACAACTCAGGATGTTGACTGGCTCGTTGCCAAGCACCTTCGCGATACTTGCGAGCATCCCGCAGGTTCTCATGTGAAAGCGTTAGTTCTTTGGCCCTCGGCATGGCGGGAACTCCTAATGCTGGTTGCCGGAATGAGAACCCCAAAAATTCTGCTCTCGCCAGAACGAGGAGTCAGGGTCGGGGACGCTTTCGATACGGATGATATTGCTCCGAAAGAAAGGCCGAGCTGGCGCGGATTCGGTTAAAGACTCCTCGCCTCTCGTTGGACGCAGCCCTACTCTCGGCTCCTCGCGTGCGTATTTTTGAACCCAGCTACTTTTTTAGCTCGACCAAAACTAGATCGAGCGGCTGATCCGTCAGGTTTTCGGGCAGGTGTTTCTGCCGGAGTCCACCTCGCATCGCCTACCTTCCAGCTACGCTCTTCTGATTTCCCGTCCGGCAGCATGAACTTCGAGCGATTCGCGGTCAAGAAAACGGCGACGGCGTTGGGATGGGCATGCATGATTGATTTCTCATGCGGGCCGTAGTGAATCCGTAGTACCCGGACCTGATCGTTTTCGAATTCAACCTTGTAATGCTGAGAAAGCTTCGCATATCTTTACGGCCAGTTTGCCAGTCACTTCCGGTCGCACCGAGAATGAGGCGTTTTCGCCTGGCGCCAGGTTTGCGCGGAAGGCGAGCGAAAGCCAGGCGGGGACGCCGGGGTTGGGCAGGGCGGGCGGCGGCGGTTTCAGCGCGGCGACCCGCGAATTGTTCGCCTTGCAGGCGTTCCCGAATTTCCCGGATTGGTGACGTTCAGAGAGAGGCTTCAACGGCGCCAAGCCCAGACGGGGTTCCCTTTGTCATCGCGGAGCACCAGCGTATCGCTTCCTTTCACCACTTCGCGTGCCAGGACGAGATCTGCTGTGTCCTGTTTCACCTTCGACCCGGTGAGACCGATTTCGTCGCCCTTCTCGAAGCTTACTCCCATGTCGTCGAGGAAGGACTTCGGGCATAGATAAACGTCGACTGAGTCCGCTCCGCTTTTCCCGAGCAGGTGGGCTACTTCTTTCTCGCTACCTTTCGGCGGCAGTTTCAACTCCTCCACAGTTACTTTCATTTTTGTCTCGGTATGCAGGTCGTATTTAGGCGAGGTTGGCTCCGGTCGCTTTTGCGCGATTGCCGGTGCAAGGCACAGGGATGCGAGAAACACCGCCAAGAAAAGAATCTTGAAAGAAAGGATCTGACTTGCATCACGCATGGGTCCTCCCGAAACGCCAGGGACGGTACGGCTGGAGCGTCAGCAGTATTAAATACCGGTCCCCAGTGTCGTTAGGTACTACTTAGGATGAGGCCAGCTTTTTCGGCACCATGGTACTCCACTTTCAATGTGTCAGATCAGGCACGTCGCGCAGGACCGAATAGCTCTTGAGGTTCGCCCTGGTTTGTTCGAAATAGGCGATTCAGAAGTCGCAAAGCGTCTGCCAATTACGTCAATTAAAAAATCGCGGCCGTCACAGCTTAAGGTCGGCTGGAGCGGCGTAGGAAGACGTATCCGCGAGGTGCGCGGCTTCGATATGACACAGGCGGATTTCGCCGCGAGCGTAGGTATCAGCCAGAACTACTGTCCATGATGGAGCGGGGCCCAAGTGGAGATTGGGGCGGAGATCTTGCTGCGGATTGCCCGCGAGTTCGGGACAAGTATGGAATGGCTGCTCACGGGGGAATAACTACCGCGCGAGCGGCCCGCGCGAAAGAAAAAGACCGCGTGTTAGCGGTGCGATTTGTTGCCACGTAATGGGGATTCATGAGAGCCTGATAAACCGTCTCACGTTCGAACCGACGCTCGGCGCGGTCCTGCTGCCGTGCCTTGAGTTCGCGGACGTTCGCCTGAAGTCGTGCATACTCCTTCTGCCGATTCTGGTACTGCTGGTACGGCGAGCCGCCGAAGATGCGGTCGACTGACTTGCAGTAGAGCGTGAGGCACGTGTGAACGACTCGTCTTGCGTAAATGCCGGTGGCACTCTCAACGAAGCTACCAGTCCGGAACGGATCCCTGTAAGCCCGGACGAGGAAGGTTTGTGAAGGCTGAGTCTCAGCAAAGCATACTCATTGAATTTGCCAAGGCGGGTCACGGATTTTGCCTGGCGAGGTCGCGGATTTTTCAGGAGATCCGAGTCTCGGATTTTGCGTGGGATTTTAAGAGGAAAAGGCGAGCCGTTGGAGATTCGCCTTTTTGATGGTGTCGGCTCGTTGTCAAGCGGCTTTGCCTGCGGTGATCTTGTGACCGGTGGAGGTGTGGACCTCGAACGTACGGACAACCGGTTCGGCCTTGAGCAGGGACTGCATAGTTTCGCGAACACTGCTGTATTGCTCCCGCTGATAACGCTCTGCGTCCTCCCTTGTCTTCCAAAAGCTCAGCGCCAGGACGCGATTCGAGTCCGCGTCCGAGACAAGAACAATCTCATCAACGAACCCGGCTTGTTTTTTCAGAATCGGCACTATCTTGTCGTTGATGAGGCTAGAGAGTTCTCTTGACTTACGCGGTTTGCTGGTGAGTTCAACTACGCGTGTAAACATGATGCGCTCCTCGGTGGCGATTTGGATGTTTCAACGTACGGTACTCTTCGTCCCCTTGCGGGTCAATTGCGCAGAAATGGTGCAGCGTCTGAGGCTCCGTCTTCAGGCACTTTTTTTGGAGGTGATGGCGGAGAAGGCCGACCAGCGCTGCTCGACTTTCTTGCTCCCGCAGTGCGGGCACAGAACCTCGCCTTCTTCGTAGTCCACCAGAGACAGAATCTTGTCAAAGAATTTCTTGCATTTCTGGCAGAAGAACTCGTAGTGGGGCATGCTGACCTTCCTCGGATCATCCTTAGGTGAATTCTAGACCTCGGGGTCGGGCGTGTTCAATCCGGGATCAGGTCGCGGATTTTGCGTGCGTTTTTGAAGGGAAAGGCGCGCGCGAGCGCGCACTCGGCGCTGATCTCGACGCCAGTTAGCGGCCACTGGGACTCCCATCCCTTTGTACCCTAAGAACGCGACTCACCGTGCGGGCCGTTTGTGCAGTCGTGTTTCTCAAAGTCCTCTTGCGCAAGGCGGTTGAACGCGAGCGCCGCAACGGTGCTTTCGAGACGTGGAGTGGTAAGCCCCCACATACACTGCGAGCAGCACCAGCCAGTGAACTTGTCGCCGTCGACCCAGATCAAGGATTTGGCTATCAAGTTCTACCTGCTTTGGCCGTGAGTCGATAGGCTTGCGCAAACCATCGAATCGCGTCCGGTAGGTCGTCTCCAGACTGCAGCTCAAATGAGATCCATTTCGCGTCGCCGGTACTTGGCAGGATACAAGGGTCGGCCTCCAGCCGTTTCTTCAGGGTCGGATTCCGCCACGGAATCTTGAAGCTGACCGAGTATGAAGTATCCATAGCACGCGTGCGCGGCAGCACGCCAAAGATGGCATTGCCTCGGTAGACCGCTGTCATGCCGAACATGGGCCGGGAACTGACGTCCGGCCAGCCCAGAATCTCGCGCAAAAGAAGATCGGACCACTGCCGCATCTCTTCCGGGACTCTAGGCAACTTAGGGAGGAGTCGTCTTTGTGTGTTGGTGCGTCCCTTCATGGTTGGGTGAAAACGGGATAGCCCATAAGGATGGTTATTATGCCTGATTTGCGAGTTTGAGAAAATCACATTTCTAGCTGTGTACGCAGGCCTGCGTGTCGAAGCGGCGTGCCCCCAGAGGCCGGATTTCGCAGCAGGTACAATTTCGAAGATGCGCATCGCACTCTGGCTCAAGATTGGGTGGACCCTCTGGGTGGGGGTGTGGCTGCCATACTACTGGATGCAATACGGCCCGCAGAACTTCCTCTATTTTTGCGATATTGCGAACCTCCTTATTGGGTTCGCGCTCTGGCTCGAAAGTCCTCTCCTCTTCTCTTGGCAGGCGACTTCGGTTTTCCTCTTCCAAACGCTCTACACGATTGATCTTGTCGGGAGGTTAACCGCAGGAAAGCACCTTATCGGCGGTACGGAGTACATGTTCTCGACAGCTATCCCGCTCTTCGTACGCCTGCTCGGCCTGTTCCACGTGGTGACGCCGCCCGTGCTCCTGTGGGGCATCTGGCGGCTTGGCTACGATCGACGCGGGTGGATCTTCGCAAGCGTGACTGCGTGGATTGTGCTTCCGATCTGCTTCCTGTGGCGACCTGGCTTCAACGTCAATTGGGTGAGGGGACCGTTCTACAAAGAGCAGCACATCGTGCCGCCGGTCATTTACCTAGCAGCATACATGCTTGCACTTCCGCTGCTCGTGTATCTACCCACGCATCGGGTGCTTGCCTTCTGGGACCGCAGCCGGGATCGCAAATGACTGAGGCTCGGATTTTGTTTGGTCAGATCACAGGAGATCTGGGTCGCAGATTTTGCGTGAGACTTAAAGGAAAAGGCGCGTGCGGCGAAAAGGAACCACCGCATTATAAACCGAGGTCCGAAAATCGGATCTCACACACGCCAGCCGGGTGACCAGTATGGGAGAGCTGACTGCCTCCCTGGCGCACGAAGTGAATCAGCCGATTGCCGCCGCCGTCACCGACGCCAATACCTGCTTGCGCTGGTTGGCGGGCGACACCCCAAACATCGAAGAGGCGCGCGCCGCGGCGATGAGAATTGTCAAAGACGCAAAGCGCGCGGCGGAAATCATCGGCCGGACCCGCCTGCTTTTCAAGAAGGGTATCCGGGAACGGGAGTTGGTGGATGTGAACGAAGTGATTCGAGAGATGATCGTTCTCCTGAACAGCGAAGCAACTAGATACTCCGTATCAATCTGGACGGAGCTGGCCGCAGATCTTCCCCAAGTCATGGGAGATCGTGTGCAATTGCAGCAGGTCATCATGAATCTCATCATGAATGCCATCGATGCCATGAAGGATGTGGGTGGGAGACGCGATCTCGCCATTAAATCGAAGCCAGCGGAAGACGAGACCTTATGGTTTCGGTCAGCGATACAGGGGTAGGGCTGCCTCCGCAGCACGCGGACCAGATCTTCAATGCTTTCTTTACCACCAAGCTGCATGGTACCGCTATGGGATTGCCCATCAGCCGCTCCATCGTTGAATCGCATGGCGTCCGCTTCTGGGCTGCCGACAATCCTCCGCGTGGCGCAAGTTTTTGTTTCACCCTACCCACCAAAGCTGAGGCAGAACGATGAAGCCCCCAGGGCGCTACCACGCTGTTCGTCTTTGATGACGATGCAGCTGCGCGTGCGGCCGCGCACCCAAAGTGATCAGGGCAATTCTGAAGAGAAACGTCACGGACTGTAGGTCTGCCATTCGGTGGCACGGCACGATTTGAGAAAGGACCTGTGCGCGGCTGTGCAACCGGGCAGGCGGTGAACTGGAACAGATCCAGTTCATGCTCGGCCACGTTTCCGTCCAGACGACCGAGCGGTACCTCGATTGCAAGCAGCAATATGCCAAGGATCTCGGCCGCGGGAAATCCAGAGCCACAACTATAGAGCTCGTGCCGTTGTCATCGACCCATTAGAGGACCGTTTTCCTCAGTTTTGTCTCTCCTGGCTCCGATTACTTCCGAATTCCCAACAATCGTCCTGTCAATCCCAATTGATCTGAATAACCGATTGCGCGTGGCTGATAAGCAAAGGAACGCCGCACGTTTGCAGGGATAAGATCGAAACGAGCCGTGCGCTCGCCGTCCCCCTCCGCAAGGTGCGGAAAGAATGCCCACACTTATATTGTTCGGGAGAATGCCCCGGTTTGACCAGACTCTCTGGTCATTTCTGCTTGCCGATCACATCACGACGCCGCCACTAGCCTGGATAGTCTGACCTGTGAGCCAGCGCGCCTCGTCGCTCACGAGGAACGCGACTACGTCAGCAATATCTCGCGGTTTCCCCAATCGCCTGAGTGGCGTCATTTGTGCGGCGGTCTCGCGAAATGAATCCCACAACATTGCTGTATCCGTGAATCCCGGTGACACGGTGTTGACGGTAACGCCTCTAGAGGCCAATTCATGGGCCAGTCCTTTAGTGAATTGCTCAAGCGCCGCCTTTGTTCCAAGGTAGGCAGTCGCTCCGGGAAGGCCGAGGTGCGTGCCCCCAGTCGAGATGTTCACGATCCGGCCCCCGTCTGCAATCACGTTCGCGGCTTCCTGCATCGCGAAGTAGGGACCTTTAGTGTTCAAGGCAAAGATCTCGTCGAACTCCTGCTCTGTCGTCTCGACCAACGCCTTATTGAGAGCAATCGCCGCGTTATTCACCAAGATGTCCAGTCGTGCAAAGCGCTGCACCGTGTCCCGAACTAGACGGCGGGCAGCCGCGACTTGGCTCATGTCCGCCTGCATTGCGAGCGCCTTGCCGCCTTTCGCTTCGATTTCAGCGACAACCGCCTTTGCCTTGTCCGCGCTCTTTCCATAGTTCACGACGACCGCAGCTCCCTCTTGCGCGAGCCGCTTCGCAATGGCGTGTCCGATCCCGGCGGAGGCGCCCGTGACGATGGCTACTTTCCCTGTCAGCTTATCCATGAGATTTCTCCTGTTTGATCCTTCCTGTGTCCGCTGCTGTCGTAGTTCTGTGTCGACTGGTACAGATGTCGTGATCGTTTGGATGGTTGCAATATTTGTACCGATAGGTATTGAAAGCGCATCATATATCTGTGAAGCGAGGAAAAACATCACAGCGGATGGGGCGCCCGCGGTCGTTCGATCTCAACAAAGCCTTGGATCGCGCCTTGCACTTGTTCTGGCGGAAAGGATATGAGGGAACGTCCTTGTCAGACCTAACCAAAGCTATGGGCATCAATCGTCCGAGTCTTTATGCCGCATTTGGCGACAAGGAAGCGCTCTTCCGCAAGGCGCTCGAGCGGTATCGGGGCGGGCCGGCGGCTTATACGCAAGAAGCATTGAATGAGACGACCGCGCGCGCAGTGGTTGAACGACTGTTGCGGGGTGCCGCCGATTTGACCACGGCACCGCGCAATCCCGGGGGATGCCTCACGGTGCAAGGCGCGCTTGCCTGTAGCGAGGCGGGCGATTCGATCCGCCAGGAACTGACAGCGTGCCGCGCTGCGGGTGAGGCTGCGATACGCCGGCGCCTTGAGCATGCGAAATCAAATGGTGATCTGCCGGCCGATACAGATCCCGCTGACCTTGCCCGCTACGTCGCGACGATCGTCTACGGAATAGCAGTCCAGGCAGCGGGCGGCGCGAGGCGAGGTAAACTGCAACGCGTAATTGAAATGGCGTTGCGAACCTTGCCGCTGTGAGACAACCCGTCTTCGCCTTCGTTGGAATTTCCCCGCTCTCTAAATCGAGCCAGGGCTCGCCGGGACAGACACAACTCGATAGCCCAGATACGAGTGCGGGTGAACACAGGGGTTTTCTCGAGAAGTCACCTTGTCCGAGATTGGCCGGGTGCCGAATCCGCTTCAGGAAATGGCGGCCGTAATCCTGGTTGCCGCTCTGGAATCGGTCGCGGAGTCGAGGCGAACTTCACAGAGATCCCCGATCAGGTTTCCCGCCCAGCGATAAATGTTTTGCTCCTTGACCACCTTGCGCAGCCGCTGCATGCGGGCGTTTCGTTCTTCTGGCTCCATTTCCAGAGCATAACGGATGGCATCCGCGGTGCGTTCGATATCATATGGATTCACCAGCACAGCATCACGCAGCTCACGAGCAGACCCGGTAAAGCGGCTGAGAATCAGAACTCCCTGTTCATCATCGCGAGCGGCGACAAACTCCTTGGCTACCAGGTTCATTCCGTCATGCAAGGACGTGACCAGACAAACGTCTGCCGCCCGGTAGTAACGTTCAATTTCGACGTGGCTATGCTGCCGGTTTAGGAAGAGAATCGGCTTCCACTTGCCCCTCTGAAAGCGCCAGTTAATTCTTTCGGATTCTGCTTGTACGTCGGCAAGGAAGTCGTGATAGCGCTTAATATGCGTGCGGCTTGGGGCACCAATCTGCACAAAGGTAAACTTCTCCTGATAGACGGGGTATTTCTCCAACAGCCGCTCAATAGCCAGGAAACGCTCCAGGATGCCCTTGGTGTAATCCACCCGATCTACCCCCACTCCAAGGAACAGGGCCTCAACACTCGATTCCTGTAGTAGCGCTACCCGGTCCAGATAAGTGTTCTGTTCAGGCTGGGCACGTGAGGTGCCGGGGAACTCCACGCTGATGGGAAATGGCTTCACTGCGGTGCGATGATTCTCGCGGTTAACAGCAAAGTGTTCCCAGTCAATGCGTGATTCCAGGGTGCGATCTACAGTCTGCAAAAAGCTTGTACAGTGCGACTGAATGTGGAACCCGATCAGGTCGGCACCTAACAGACCCTCCAACAACTCACGCTGCCATGGGCAGATTCCGAAGGTTTCGGGGTTTGGCCACGGGATATGCCAGAAAATGGCCACGCGTGCGTCCGGACGAGCTTTTTTCACCAGACGCGGTAATAGCCCAAAGTGGTAGTCCTGAACCAGTAGCACCGGCTGTTCTGTGCCGGCCATCTCCTCCAGTACGGCTTTTGTAAACTTCAGGTTTGCTTGGCCGTAGTGCTGCCAGTCAGATATGCGAAATATCGGTCGCGTGTGAGCAATATGGCAGAGCGGCCAGAGGCCTTCGTTGGCGAAACCGTAGTAATAGCCTTCTTCTTCCTCTTTCGTTAGCCAGACTCTTCGTAGCGTGTACCTTGGTTCTTGAGGAGGAACACGCAGGCGATCGTGTCCGTCTACCGCCTCTAAGTCTGCGTCGCCGCTGCCGTGAGCCACCCATGTCCCCTCACAAGCACACAGTACTGGCTGCAGTGCGGTTACAAGCCCGCTGGCCGGAACCATGGCCTCTACCGAGTTACCCCGTCGGATGTGGCTGTAAGGCTCGCGGTTGGAAACCACAAACAAACGACTGTTTCCAAGCTTGCCGCGCACATGCACGGAAAGTCTTTCCGGTGTCCAGAGCGATTCTCCGGCTTCACGTAATTGTGCCTCTTTTTCCGCGGCCGAACGGGCTGCCGTTAAGCTTTCCGCCAAGGTCTCCATCTCTCTCGTTAGCGGGCGGAGCAAATCCAGGTCGGGCATAGCGATAGGAATGGTCCCCACTCTACCCGTCCGTAGCGCTTTCATCCACTGCGCTGCCCGAGCAATAGGCCCTGCAATGCTCCAGCGGACAATCATGAGCGTAATGAACTCGATCAAAACAACCAGTACCAGCACGCGCAAAAAAGTTTCGCGCCATACACGCGCAGTCTGTGCGTCGATATAGTTGGCATCGTGAACGATGACTAGCTCGCCCACAACTTCGTCATTCCGATGAAGAGGAAGTATATAGATATGCTGCGACTGGCCGGCTAGGCGAATGAACTGGCTTTCTTTCTTGTTATCTGCAATTGCGCGAGAGCTTGCCAATGACTGGATCTTAAGCTGTTGGGCAAGTCCCGAAGACTGCGCAATGGGTTCCAGCTTGGTGTTCAAGATGGCAACTCCGGCCAGGTGTTCCCGGTTGCTGAAGCGCCCCACGATCCGCTGAAGTTGTTTGAGTGACCTCTCATCGAGGTAAGGTTCAACATTTCCGACGAGGCTCTCCCCAAGAACCTCTGCCCTGCGCTCCAAGTCATTCCGCAGGCCGTGCTTCTCCCTTCTGACTTCGTAGTACGTGGAGAACAGCGAAACCAGGGTAACGCCCAGTATGAGCGAAACAATCAGGCGAACGCTAAGTAGCCGCAAGTCATCTCCCCTCCTCTTTTGAGGTTGTCACGGAATTCAATATCGGTCGACTCTTGACGCATAGCTGCGTTCACAGCTTATCAAACCCCTCAGGCGGCGGTGGCCAGTCCGCTGTTTCGCGAACATCCCGCGTAGCGTGCCGGTTAGACGATGGGGCCACAAATCACTTCCGGATAGTTGACTAGGACTAAGCCGCTGGCGCGGCGGACGCTACGCGTGGGGTGAACTCAAAGAGTTGGGGTAACTGACATAGTGTGGGTCACAGAGAAAGGAGACTCCTGTGACCCGTTTACGCAAGATGATGCTGGAAGAACTCCAGGGTCGAAAATCACTGCGCTTGTGCTTGGCTTGGTTGAGGATTCGGTGGTTCGATCCGATAGCCGAGGTTTCGGAGTTGCCGGATCATCTTCCAAGTGCGCAGTTGCTTCGATCGTTTGGTGACCGCTGGGCCGCGTTCTTCGTAACGGACTCCTTGGTGCAGGATCAGCCAGATCAGTCGGCACTGTCGATGGGCGATGGCTCCGATGGCTTGATTGTGTCCCAGGCGCGGGACCGAGCGGCGATACACGATCTCGAATATGCTTCCTTTGGTCCTGGCTGCGGCATTCGCGGCTTGATTGAGTAAGCGTCGCATGTGACGGTTGCCCTTTGGAGAGCGGTGGCTGTAGTTTACGCCTGACTCGTTGTCGCCGGGGCAGGCACCGACCCACGAGGAGAGACATTTCTCGG
>MNGW01000110.1:0-767 GCA_001918935.1 Acidobacteriales bacterium 13_1_40CM_3_55_5
TATCCGGCTTGTCCCGATCCGGAGCCTCGGTCCTTTCAAGTCCGCGCTCCCGGTTCATGAAAGCACCAGGGTTTTCCTTCAGTTCTTCACGTACGCGGGGATGATCTCTGAGGAAGTCCCCCAGCTCGCGGTGCTGTCGAACAAAGCCAGCATCGTTGACTAGCGCCGGGTGCTTCTTCAGGTCGTTTGCGATCTGCGGATGGTTGTCCAAGAACTGGTCAAAAGTCCGCAGCTCCTGGCGGGTGGTGTCGTTATCAGCCGTGTTTTGGGCTCTTGCAAATGAGGGAACCGCCATCAAGGCTGCCAAAAACAATCCCGCGGCTGCCCAACGCTCCAATTGCTTTATCGTCATCATAGTCTCTCCTTGATTGCGCACTGACGCCTCTGCCCCAAGTTCAGTGGTGAGCCCGAGCTTTGTATGTATTTAGACGGACGGTAGATGGACGGGGTTGTAAGCGAGAAGTCAGAATTGGCCGAGATCGCGCCGCCCCAGGCACTGCTCCATCCAATTCCGATTCCGCTGGGTACACGAAGGAAGAATGGGCAAATCAGCGACCCAACTTCGGGTGCTGTTTCGGGGACTTGCCGGTGAACAATCCCCAAGCCTCGCGATACCTCTCCCAACGGCGGGACCTGACCCTGATATTTGGATGGAGACTGATCTTGATATGCTGGGCCAATACTGTCACCGGCAGGACATACCATATTTCTAGCGGCGGAATGTGCACGACCAGCATATCGATGTCTTCCGCTTTATAGCCGACCTT
>MNGW01000110.1:782-18691 GCA_001918935.1 Acidobacteriales bacterium 13_1_40CM_3_55_5
GCCCCGCCAGAAGCGGGTTCCCGAATCTACGATGAAGTCGTACATATCGCTGTCGCCCCAGGGCTTGGCGACCAGAAATCCCTGTTCTGTGGCCTTCAATAAGAACGCCGCCTCCGACAATTCCCCACACCGTTTCGGATTCCAGCGTTCGCGTCTGTGCGCCGCGTTCCACCCCATCCCGTGGAGCGTGGGTAAGACTATGGATATGCTCATAATGAAAGATCAATCCGTTCCTCTAAGAAAAGAAATGGCGAAGCTATTGGCTCCGCCTCGGTTATTTCTATTAGTTATTATACAGTACGAGTCAAGCGCAGCAGCGGATCGTCGTTCCGTGTGCGGGTGGCCGATTGTCGGCAGCAGCGTTCCAACCACAACTGAGGGTGCCCCATCCTTTGCTGTTAGCAAAGGGTGGGGCACGAAACATGGCACCTTCACGGCATTCGTGTTGTTTTATTTTGCCGGTGACTGGAAATTGATTTTTACCCGTCCCGCTTCGCCATAAGCATAGGATCGGAAGCTGCTCCAGACCCATTGATCTGGTTTGCTCACCAGTGCACGTTTCACGGGGGTTATGGTGCATGTAGAGGAGTTGTTTCGGTCTCCTTGCGCTCCGTCCAGATATTGAAGTCGTAGAAGCGGCGCTGCCAGAAATGTTCATTCTCCACTGCAGGAAGCTTCCAAAGACGGAACTGCGCGGCTTCCCTGGCCACGCGGGACCGACGGAGAACCCGTTGGGCAAAACGCTGTTTCAGCACTTGCATCACGATGGATGGATTTCCCTTGTCCGGTTCGCTGATCAAGAGATGGAAGTGCTCGGGCATGACTACATATCCCAGAACCACGAAACCATAGCGTTGACGCACTTGCTCGAGGATCGTCAGGAAGAGATCGCGGCGACGTGCACTGGCCAGGTACTGCCTCCGGTGATAACAACTGCAGGTGACGAAGTGCAAGTCCCCGGCACCGGAATAGCGTTTGAGATTCCGGGGCATGATGAGAGTGTAACTTTGGAATGGAGTGATTTCAGTTACAACCTGATTTTGAAACGAAAACGAGTTCACAAATGGGAACTCTGCATGTTACAAACTGATTGGGTGAGTAAAGGCCAACGTAATGCAGAGCTGGTGAGGGATTGAATTTCGTGCCTCCCACCCTTTGCTAACAGCAAAGGATGGGGCACCCTCAGTTGTTTTGGGATACGGCGGACGAAGGGTGGGCCACCCGCCAATCGTCTCTGCTGAGTTGTCCAAATGGGTGAGATATTCGTCCACGATCAGATCCATCAGTAAATAAAGGATACGGTCCAGGCGCTCAACGTGATTCTCCTGCACGCGCTGGCAGACCTTGGCGAGCAAAGGAGCGTCGCCCTGGTGAACGGTGATGAGAAAGTCCGAGCCCAGGAAGACGTCGAAATCGTCGAACAGCGGCTTGTCGCCGGCGTGCAAGTGTTTGAGAACCGCGAACAGGTAGATGCCGTACTCGTCAACTTTCGCGCGCTGCGGGCGGTGGCGAGTGTCCTCAATTTGCAATTCGTGGAGGTGGAAGCGGTGGGCGAGCTCGTCGAGATCAGGGGATGCGGGGTCGGGGACGTCGAACCAGGGGACTCCTGGTAAGAGCTGGCGGGCGGTATTCATTCGGTGGTCAGTATAGAACGGTTGTGTTTTTCAGGTTCGGGATGGAGCTCGAAGAAATTTCGATAAATCAAAACCAACAAAGCAGGGCTGCGAAGGGAGTTGAATGTTGTGGTTCCCACCCTTCGCTAACAGCGAAGGATGGGGCACCCTCAGTTTTTGCTGGATCCACTCGATCCTACGGTTGCATACCTAGCTGCCAGAACAAGAACGAATAAATATCCGTGCCTTCCTCGATTTGTTTGGTGATAGGTTTGCCCGCGCCGTGGCCGGCTTTGGTTTCGATGCGTAGCAGGATGGGGCGCTCGCGGCTTTGGCCGTTGGCGGCTTCGGCTTGCATCAGGGCAGCCATTTTTTTGGCGTGCATGGGATCGACGCGAGTGTCGGTGTCCGCCGTCATGAAAAGGATGGCGGGATATTGTGTGCCCGGTTTCACGTGATGGTAGGGCGAGTAGGCGTAAAGCCAGTCGAACTGTTTGGAATCCTCGGCAGAGCCGTATTCGGGGATCCATAATTTGGCGATCTGGAAATTCTGATAGCGAAGCATATCCAGCAGCGGGACCTGACATACGACGGCGCGGTAAAGGTCAGGACGCTGCGTGAAGGCTGCGCCCACCAGCAGGCCGCCATTGGATCCGCCCTGGATGGCGAGGTGATCCTTGTCGGTGTACTTCTGCGAGATCAGGAATTCGGCGGCGGAGATGAAATCGTCGAACACGTTCTGCTTTTTCTGCAGCATGCCGGCTTGATGCCAGTCTTCTCCGAACTCGGCGCCGCCGCGAAGATTGGCCACGGCAAAGATGCCGCCGTGCTCCAGCCAGATATAGCGGCCGCCCACGAAGCTGGGGGTCAGGCTAACGTTGAAGCCGCCGTATCCGGTGAGCAGCGTGGGATTGTGGCCGTTGAGTTCCAGTCCTTTTTTGTGGAAGACAAACATGGGAACCTTGGTGCCGTCTTTCGATGTGTACCAGAGCTGATGGACTTCGTAGGCAGAAGGATCGATGCCGGGGGCGTTCACCTTGTCCCACAAATTGGTTTTGCGGGACGAAAGATCGTAATGATAAATGGACGGCGGAATGGTGAAAGATTGGAAGCCGAAGAAAATTTCCTGGCGATTCCACTTGCTGCCTGTGCCGGAGACGGTGCCGATGGCAGGTAGCGGGATGTCGTCGATGAACTTTCCATCCAGTTGGAAAAGTTTGAGCAGGGAACTGGCATTCTTTTCGTACTGGGCGCCGAGTTTCCCGCCGACGATTGCAGAATTCTGCAACACCGCATCGGATTGGGGGACGATTTCCTTCCAATTTTCACGTTTGGGATTGGCGGCGTCCACTACTAACACGCGGGAACGAGGTGCGTCTTCGTTGGTGGTGATGTAAAGCTTGTTTTGGTAGACCTCGCCGCTGTACAGGAAGTCTTTGCCGCTGGTGATCTCAACCGGCGGGGTGCCGGCTTTCAAATCCTGCAGGTACATTTCGCTTTTAGCCCAACCCTGGAATACGGTGATGAGCAGCCAGCGATCATCGTCGTCAGCGAGTTGCACACCGGGTATGTCTTGGGCTTTGCGGCCTTCGCCGAAGATCAGTGGATCCTTCGCGGGGTCGGTTCCCATGACGTGATAGAAAATTTTGACGTGATAGACCTCTTCCCCGGAAGGCACATCCCCCTTTTTCGGATGTCTGCTGTAAAAAAAGGCGGAGTTATCTTTTTTCCAGGCGACGCTGGCGAAGCGGGTACGCTCGATGGTGTCAGGCAATTGTTTCCCGCTTGCGGTTTCGATCACTTTCAATGTGCTTTCTTCCGAGCCGCCGGCGGAAGTGCCATAAGCGACATACTTGCCGTCTTCCGAGGGAAACCACCAGTCGAGGGCGACCGTGCCGTCGGCGGCGAGTTGGTTCACGTCTAGTAAGGTGCGATCTTTGCCGTTGATTCCTTCGCGTACAAAGAGTACGGGCTGGTTTTGTGTCCCTTCACGGCGGGTATAGAAATAAAAGCTGCCACCGAGTTGTGGTGTGCCAATGGTGCCGATGGAAAGGAGTTGCGTCAGGCGCTGATGAGTCTGAGCGCGTCCGGGGAGCGGGTCGAGGATGCTGCGGGTGTAGGCGAGTTCGTCGTGGACATATTGTTGAGTGTCCGAGGCTTGGGAGTTCTCCAACCAGCGGTAGGGATCGGCGATCTTGTGACCGTGAATGTTGTCTTCGACAACTTCGGTCTTGGCTTTGGGAGGAGTCGCGGGAGCAGTCGCTGTGCTGGAGGATGAACTATCATCCGCCCAGAGCGCGATGGCAAAAAGAAACAGACAAGTTAAAGTCCAGAACAAACGGCACGCTCCTGGCATAGGCACCTCGTTACGGGGACAATTTAATAGGGTAACAAAAATGAGGGTTCCCGACATATAGACGTCGGGTGCAAAGTTGGAGGAAATTGCAGCCGCGAAGGCGATGCGCTATAGACTAATACCTGTGGCGCTGGCGTCGCGCCGGCAATTCAATCCCAGGAAGACGTCGGCGTCACAGGAGCGGCCTGCGTTGCCGGCGGGACGCTGGCGCTACGATAAAGATAAGCTCATCAGATTCCTCATGTTGGTACGCATACTGTTTTTCGGCATCCTCAAGGACCTTGCGGGTCAGGGAGGAGAGTCGCTCGACCTTCCGGACGACGCCACTTTGGGGGATGTGCTCAGTCACTATGAGGCGCGCATTCCTCGGCTGAAGGAATGGGTGTCTGCAATTGCGATGTCGGTGAACCAGGAATACGCGGGTCCGGAGGCGAAGTTGAGTCAGGGTGATGAGATCGCTTTGCTTCCTCCGGTCAGCGGGGGTGCTGGAGAATCAGAGCAGGCGAAGGGTAGGGATCCGAAAGCCCGCCCCATGCATGCCGCGATCGTGCGCGAACGGATTGAAACTCACGCAGTGTTGGAAGGAATCAAGCGAGCGCAGGACGGTGCGGCGGTGGTCTTCGAGGGGGTCGTTCGCGATAACACGCGTGGGCGGCGAACGCTCTACCTTGACTACGAAGCTTACGAAGACATGGCGTTGAAGCAGATGGAAGAGCTCAGCGAACAGGCAGTGTCGCGTTTTCCGATCCGTGATGTTGCCATACTTCACCGCCTGGGGAGGCTGGAAATCGGCGAGACCAGCGTGCTGATTGTGGTGGCGTCGGCGCATCGGGCGGCTGCTTTTGACGCCTGCCGGTGGCTGATCGATACCCTTAAGCGCACGGTGCCGATCTGGAAGAAGGAATACTTTGAGGACGGCGTGCTTTGGGCAGATGGGGAGCCATTTCCAGCGGAGATTCCTCGCGCCCAAGGCACCCCGGCAATCAAGCGCGCATCTAAGTGACCAGCTTCCCGATGAGACAAGCTGCTACCGCTGGTCTGTTTCTCTTTTTGTCTGCAGCAGTGTGCCTTACTTCTGGCGCGCAGGAACCGGACACCACTTTCAAAGTTAATGTGAAGCTGGTGAATGTGTTCGTCACTGTGACTGACGAGCACGGAGCGCCAATTGCCAGCCTGAAAAAAGATAACTTTGAGCTGCAAGAGGATGGAAAGGATCAGAGAATCTCGGTCTTTGACAAGGAATCGGCGCTACCGCTGTCGATTGTCCTGGCTGTTGATACGAGTCTAAGTACACGCAAAGACTTGCCGCTCGAGCTGGCTTCGGCTCGGCGTTTTGCCCATGCCATTCTGCGGCCAATTGACGCACTTTCACTTTATCAATTCAGCGAGATTGTGAATGAGGTCGTCCCGTTTACTTCTGACCTTGGCAGAATTGATCACGGCGTGGATCGCATTCGTATGGGTGCCGCTACTGCAATGTATGACGCGCTTTACCTGGGAGCGCAAGCATTGGAGCCGCGGCAGGGGAGAAAGGTAATGGTGATCATTACCGATGGCGGCGACACCATGAGCAAAGTGGACTATAAAGACGCGGTGCGGGCAGCCGAGGAAGCGGAAGCCATCTTGTATAGCATCATTGTTGTTCCCATCGAAGCCAGCGCGGGTCGGGACACCGGCGGGGAGCATGCGCTGATCCAGCTTTCGAACGATACGGGAGGGAAATATTTTTATGCCAAGTCGCTGCCTCAGTTGGACGACGCCTTCCGGCAGATCAGCGACGAACTGCGTACGCAATATATGCTTGCTTACTATCCTTCACAAAGGCTGTCTGATTCGGAATTCCGGCGGATCCAAGTGACGGTGAACGGGCTTCCAGCGAGTTCCAACTTCAAAGTGCGGCACCGGATTGGATATTACAGCTCGAAGTCGCGCTGAGATTCTCAACACAACCGATACTCAGTATCTACGTCAGAACTACTCAGTTTGACGAAAGTTGATTCTCCATATAACCGGAACCAGAATTCCAGATTTGGAAACCGGGGAACGCCGGCGTGAATGGGCTTCTCGAAATCGCTTAAGGCAGAATAGAATGTCTCACCGCTATTTTGGATACTTGGTTGCTTTAGTCTGCTGAAGGGGCATATCGCTTTCGCATCGGGTAGGCTGATCAACAGAGTATGTGTTGTCCCCTGGCTGGGATGAGGGAACGAATTCTGTTGAATGAGGAACTGCAAGGCCACCGTTTCTTTCCGTACTCATTTCCTGAGCAGGCGGATTGTCTGTAGGGCATAGTTTCGAGTTTCGGGTTTTCTAGTAACCAGAAACTGGAAACCAGACTAAGTAGGAAAGGCTTGGTGAATGAAATGGTGTCCCCTCGCAATTCCGAGATTGTGACGCGATTCAAGCTGATTTGGATTCTGCTGCTGACGTTTACAGCCAGCGGACTCGCCCAAACCACGATTTCGACGGGAAGCACTCAAGGCACCGTCCTCGATCCCAGTAACGCACTGGTAAGTGGGGCCAAGGTCACCATCACCAATAAAGCTACCGGGCAGGTTCTCACCACCACGACGAATTCGGCTGGGACCTATACCTCGGGCGCGTTGATCCCTGGCGATTATGTTGTACGCGTAGAGCAAAGTGGCTTCAAGAGCGTCGAACTGCCGATCAAGGTCGAGGTCGGGGTCACTGCACCCGGCAGTTTGAAGCTGCAGGTGGGGAACACCAAAGAACTAGTTGAAGTTGCTGCTACTGAACTGCACGTCAATACAGAGCAGGCCACGGTTCAAGGTGTGCTCAACGCAGATCAGATCGACAATCTTCCCATCAATGGGCGCAATTTCCTTGACTTGGCACAGCTTGAGCCGGGAGTGCAGATCCAAGATGGAGGCAACTTTGATCCGACCAAGAACGGATTCTCTTCCATCTCGTTTGGAGGACGTTTCGGACGAACCGCGCGGATTGAGGTGGACGGCATCGATATCAGCGATGAGACGGTCGGAACCACAACACAAAACATTCCCGAGGGAGCGATCCAGGAGTTTCAGGTTGGACAATCTTCTCTCGACCTATCGACCGAATTGACCTCCTCGGGCGCGGTGAATGTGGTCACGCGATCGGGGACCAATAGCTGGCATGGCGAGGCTTTCTATGCTTTCCGCGACAGCAGCGTGGCGGCAGCTCTTCCGGGAGGTAAGGCCAACCCATTCCAGCGGAATCAATTTGGCGGCCGTCTCGGCGGGCCGGTAATTAAGGATCGGCTTTTCTTTTTCCTAGACGGGGAGCGCACCAAGCAAGACCTATTGGCGCCTGTGCTTTCGGGAGGCCAATTTGCTTCGCTGTCAGGGAACTTTAATTCCCCTTTTCGCGAGACGCAAACCATCGGGCGCCTCGATTATCAATTGCGAGGTTCGGCACGATTGTTTTACAGATTTTCCTTTGACCAGAACCGCAACGTTTCTGGTTTCATTCCCAACACGTTTCAACCTTTTGCAAATAATAATCACACACCGGTGCATGCGGTGGGACTGGACTTCAATACCGGAAGCTACACCCATAGCATTCGCGTGGGATACACCAAATTCCGGAACGGAATCACAGATGCGGTGACGGGGAGCAATATTCTGAATCCCGCTCCCGCTCTGGAGTTGGCAATCGGCAACGATCCAACCTGTCTAAACGCTGGGCAGGATGATTTCTGCTCGGGTCCAAATTTTCTCGCCCCGCAAGGAACCTACCAGACGGACAAGCAATTTAAGTATGACGGCAGCAAGACCTATCATTCCCACATTCTGCGCTACGGTTTCGGTTACAACCGGCTTTTGGGCGGCGGCTTCGCCAAGTTCCTGGGAAGCGCGCCGGCTGTCTCTTCTGTTTCTGATGTGTCACTAGCGACGGGCGGATTTCCGGGAGGCGCTGGGAACCCGCTGAACTATCCTGTGCAGCAAGTAATTCTGGGCAACGGGCAGGGATTCTCTTCTGAGCTGCCGGCATTTGCTTTGCCTGGTGGACGACTCGGTCCCGATAATCGCGTTTCGTGGTACATCGGTGACGCCTGGAAGATTTGGCCTAACCTCACGTTGAATGCCGGCCTGCGTTATGTTCGCGACACTGGACGCACTGACAGCGACATTGGTCCGATTCCATGTTCACAACTTGATCCTACTTTGGCCGCGAACCTGGTCGCAGGAGGTACGCCCTGTACGGGGAATATCCTGGATCTGTTCGGGCCAGGATTGGGAAATCGGGTGCGACAGCCCAATACTAACTTTGCCCCGCAGCTCGGGATTGCATGGGACCCGGGCAAGAGTGGCAAGACTGTAATCCGTGCGGGAATTGGGTTGTTCTACGAAAATTCCATTTGGAACAACAATCTGTTCAACCGACCGCCACGGCTGCAACAGGGATTGTTCCTGGCGCAACAAACGGTTTGCAGCAATGGCAACGCGCAGTCTTTTACGCTCCCTGGAACGGGCACGGTTGTGACTCCGACTTTTTGTAATCAGCCGATTGGAGCCGTGGTCCACGATATTGCTGCGTTACAGGCGCAGTATCAGGCAGCCACAATCGCCGCAGGACCAGCGGTGAACAGTGTCTTCATCGGAAATACGCTGACCTCCGGGATTAATGCGACAGGCACGAATCTGTTTGCTCCGGACTACAAGACCGCGCGCTCAGTTCAGATGAATATTGGTCTGCAGCATGAGTTCGGTCACGGATTGGTGCTTACCGCTGACTATGTTCGTAACGTAGGAACTCATGCCCAGCTCACGGTGGATGTGAACCACGTGGGGGATGCGGGTTTCCTCGACGTTCAGGCTGCGCTGGATGCGATCACTGCCACGGTTACTCCGTTTGGGTGTCCGGCGGCGACGATTGCTGGTGCAAACTCCCAGGCCGCCATTAGCTGCTATCTCGGCTCTTCGGGTCCTTCCAATGCCAGTATTGCGGACTTCGCTATCAATGGACTGGACTCGGGTAATTCGCTGTGTGGAGGTTTCCCGTGCTCATTGGTGAAACAGCCGGCTGCAGCCTTTCCGGGAAAGAATAAGAATCTGGGCACCAATCAAATGCTGTTTCCGATTGGCCGCTCGGTGTACAACGGGCTGCAGATGTCATTGAAGCAGAACCTTAATCTTGCGAATGGCCGGATTAAGCGGGCCAACCTGCAACTTTCCTATGCTTTTTCGCGATACGTAGCTACGGCGCAGGACACAGACTTTATTAACTTCGCGGAAGACAATAACCATCCCACCCAATTTATTGGACCCAACGGGCTGGATCGAAAACATCAGATTTCGTTCGGCGGAACTGTGGAGCTCCCGTACTCGCTACGTTTAAGCGTCATTTCTCACTTTTATAGTCCATTGCCTCTTAATCTCAGGCTCCCGACCAGCGGTCTGGCGGGCGGCATTTTCATCACCGACGTTACCGGCGATGGTACCGGCGATGGGACGGCGGTATCCAACGGCGGGCTTGGTGACTTGGTACCTGGAACCAAGCTGGGGGCTTTTGGCAGAAGCGTTTCGGCAGGGGACATCAATAATCTGATTAGTAATTACAACTCCAACTTCGCCGGCACGCCTACACCAGCGGGTCAGGCTCTCATCACTGCGAATCTTTTTACAAAAGCGCAACTGGATGCCTTGGGAGCAGTGCAGCAGCCGCTTTGCCCGGCTCCCCCGATACCCAGGACTGACCCGGCTTGTCCAAATGTTGGGAACGGGGGCCAGGTTGGAATGAGTTGGCTGCGTGCTTTGGACTTAAAACTCAGTTGGCCTATCAAGGTGCGTGAGGGACTGATCATCGAACCCATCGTGTCATTTTTTAATGCGTTCAATCTCGCGAACTTTGATAGTCCCAGCAGTGAATTGAGCGGAATCCTCGATGGCTCGAATGGGACTGCGAATGGCACGACAGCAAGCCTGCGCGCGGCGGGGAATACGCGAATTGGAGTTGGGACCGGGGTCTTCGGGCTTGGTGCTCCGCGTCAATTGGAATTTGGTTTGAGACTGACGTTCTAGAGAAAACACTGGCCAATGTCGATCAGGGCAGCGCGAAGCGGCGTGTAGAATGAAGCTTATGCCCTTTCATGGTCAGGGAACCCCGAATTTGGCGCACAAAGGAAGATCGGTTCCTCCTGTGGAGACATCGCAGGAGGCAACATATTTAAGGGCCTTGGGTGAAAAACAGACGCCGGTCAACATTAAGTTGGCGGATGGTGAAGTAGTGAGTGGCTGGATCGAGTATTACGATCAGAATATGGTGCGGCTCACTCGTGACGGCCAGCCCAACCTTTTCATTTTCAAACACGAGATTATGTACATTGCCGAGGACGGGGCGAAGCGGAAGTAAACGTGAATCCGTTCGAGTAACTCATCAATCCAGGTCAGTTTTCTTCAGCATGGCTTCTCCAACCAACAAAAGTGAGTTCATTCCCGCGACGACAGAGATTGCGCGGGAGGCGGGTGCGCTGTTGATGGAATATTTTCATCAGCACGTGAAGGTGGAATACAAAGGTGACGTTGATCTGGTTACGATTGCTGACCGAAAGTCAGAAGCCCTGATCCTGGAGCGGATCCGGACGCGCTGGCCATCGCATGACATTCTTGGGGAAGAGGGTGGTCTGGTAGATAACAACAGCGACTATCGCTGGTATGTCGACCCGCTGGACGGAACCACCAATTTCGCCCATGGATTTCCAGTGTTTTGTGTGTCGCTGGGGCTCGAATATAAGAAGCGATTGGTCGCTGGCGTGGTTTACGATCCCACGCGCGACGAATTATTTACGGCGGAGCAGGGACGCGGAGCTTATCTGAATCAAGAGCGCATCCATGTTTCCAAAATCGCGAATCTGGCGGAATCTCTGCTGGCCACGGGGTTTCCCAGCCTCAAGCGGCACAAAAACCCGAATATCTTCTTTTATCACCAGATCACGCTGCATAGTCATGGAGTCAGGCGTGCGGGTTCGGCAGCGCTGGATCTTTGTGATGTCGCCTGCGGAAGGTTCGATGGATTCTGGGAGTTCAATTTAAATCCCTGGGATACCGCAGCTGGCGTGCTTTTGGTGGAGGAGGCGGGCGGAATGGTGAGCGATTTCAGTGGAGTGGCCTTTCAGCTCAACAGCCGGGAAACTGTGGCATCCAATGGCCTTATTCACGCGGCGTTATTGCGGGAATTCGAAGCCATCTTTGAGGGGAAAGGTTTGGAGGAGTTGCCAAATCCCGCCGAATACGCGCGCATACGAGGGAAGTAGCGATAGAATTACCGTAGTGGGTAGTGGCTGCGTGCGGACTGCCGCAGGAAGGTCTCGGCTCGGGTGCTCTGGTGATCGAATCGCTTCTAAAGCGCAAAATTGAAAAACGTCCAGACAAAGTACGCCTGCCCGGGCGGATTCTTTTCCTGACGGAAGATCCGGAGCTCATCCGGCGTCAGCTCGCGGGTGAGGATCTGCCTTGGGATACCAGGAATCCGGAGAAGAATCCCAAGCTGCGCGACGACATCTCTACCGACGAAATCACTCCCGCGCACATCTGTTTTTTCTTCGATGAGACTTTGGGTGAGTTTCCTTACACCGGACTGAAATGCGGCGCCGAAACGCCTATCCAGCGCGGCGACGTGAAAAAGGGTGGATTCGTGGCCGCCGTGAGTGGCAAGCGGCGCGGGAAAGGGTCGAGCCGGGAGCAATCACCTTATGCTGAGCGGAGTGCTGGAATCAAGATTGTGATCGCGGAGAATATTGAACGTATCTACAAGCAAAATTGCCAAAATCTTGGCGTACTTACCTCGACGAATTTTTCTTTGATCGACAAGATCCGGGCGGGCGAGGAAATTCCTCTTTCTGAATTTATCCAGGGCGAGGACGAGATTACCTGTCAAATTATCGAGCATGGCGGGCTGTTTAACTTCAATGTGGCGCGTCTGCAAGGCAAAGTATCGTTGCCAGCAATCGAAACGAAACCACGGCCGATGACATTGGCGGAGAAAATCTTCGCTCGGCACATGATTGCCGCGAGCGGGAAGGTTGGTGTCGACGCGGTTAAGCCTGGCGACGCGGGCTTCGCCCGGACCGACCTTCGCTTCAGCCATGAGTATGTCACACCCATGGCGGCAATCTTCTTCGATCAACTCGTGGGGCGCGATGCCCCGGTGAATGACGCGTCGACAGTGCTGTTTTTCCGCGATCACCTTACGTTTCTCGATGATGTGTTGTCCGAGCAGAAGCGGAAGATGGGGCTTCTTGATCTAGCCACCCAGCTCAAGCTCAAGCAGGAGGATTTTGCGCGTCAGCGGGGCATTCGACTGCATGGAGAGCTGAAAGACCGTAAAGGTTCTGAAGGAATCTGCCATTCGGTGGTGCTGGAAAGTTATGCGTTGCCGGGGCAGCTGATCGTCGGGTCTGACTCGCATACTCCGCATTCCGGCGCGATTGGCTGTGTGGCGTTTGGCATTGGCACTACTGACGTTTTCAATTCTTGGATAACCAAAGACATCCGAGTGCGCGTGCCGGAATCCGTGAAGGTGGTGATTCGGGGACGCAAGCACCCGAACGTCACCGCCAAGGACTTTATCCTGGCTTTGCTTCGGATGGACTACATCAAGAGTGGAAAAGCGTTGGCTAAAGTCATTGAGTATTCTGGCGAAGCGATTGAAGAACTCAGCGTGGACGAGCGCGCAACCATGACCAACATGGCAGCCGAGATCGGCGGATTCACCGGCATCGTAGCGCCGGATAAAAAGGCTGTGGAGTTCCTGGTAGAGCGTCGCGGCATGAATCGAGAAAAAGCAGAAGCCATGTTGGGTGGACTCTACAGCGATTCCGAGGCTCAGTTCGCTTACGTCATCGAAATGGATGCGGCGGATATTACGCCGATGGTGGCTACGCCTGGCGATCCTGGAAACGGGAAGTTCATCCGCGAGTTGAATACTCCGGTGCCGGTTGAACTGGCTTACGGCGGTACCTGCACTGCGGGCAAGAACGAAGACATGGACATGTATGCTCTCGTGCTAGCCGACGCGCTTAAACAAGGAAAACAGGTTGCTGGATCGGTGCAGTTCTACATCCAGTTTGGTTCGCAGGAGACGCGCGATTATTGTGTTAGAAACGGCTATCTCGAAACCTTTGAAAAGGCCGGTGCGCACGTGATCGAGCCGAGTTGTGGGGCTTGCATTAATGCTGGGCCAGGCGTGTCCACACGTGCGGATCAGATCGTGATCAGCGCGCAGAACCGGAATTTCCCCGGACGCAGCGGACCGGGGCAGATGTATCTGGCGAGTCCGTTGACAGTGGCCGCCAGCGCGGTGGCGGGTTACATTGTGGAATATCAGCCCAGCGAGCAGCGCGAGTTGATGCCGGCATAGAGGCCGCTATACCCGCGCCGACATTCTTGCTAAAATAGTGAGTTCTGATCATTCCGCACGTATCAGGGAGACAGGGACCTTTATGACCTACGTGATTGCTGAACCGTGCATTGGAACGAAAGACACGGCGTGTGTGGATGCTTGCCCGGTCGATTGCATTCATCCCAAGAAGGACGAGCCGGCGTTTGGGGAGGAAGAGATGCTCTATATCGATCCGGTGGAATGCATCGACTGCGGCGCTTGCGTGCCGGTATGCCCCGTGTCCGCGATCTTTGCACTCGACGATCTGCCGGAGAAGTGGAAAAGCTTCACCGAGCGCAACGCGAAGTATTTTGGCCGGTAACGTTAGATCTATCTGGTTACAATCGAGGCGTGTCTCCAGTGACGCGCCTTTTGCTTTTAAGGCCGCCGAATCAGACCTGAAGCTCCATCGCCGTCAGCTTTCCATCTCCTTACTAGTCCATTACAATCAAAGATTACCTGCTGGCCTTCCATGGCGCTGAAGGAGTCGGAAGCGATTGTCCTGCGCACCTATCCGATGCGCGAGGCCGACCTGCTGGTCACACTTTTTACGCGGCTTGAAGGCAAGGTGCGCGGCGTAGCGCGTTCGGCGAAGAAATCCAGGCGCCGGTTTGGTGGAGCGCTGGAGCCGCTTACTTACGTCCGGGTTTATTACGACGATCGCGAGCGGCAGGAGTTGGTACGGTTGGATTCCTGTGATGTTCTCGAGTCGCCACTGGCGAATCAAGTGGGGTATCCGCGAGCCGTGGCGCTGAGCCACGTGGCGGAAGTGCTGGACGAGTTGCTCCCAGACCGCGAGGCCAACGATGCGGTCTTCCGTCTGGCATTGTCAACGCTGTCGGTCCTTCGCGGATCCGCTGTCTGGATGCCCATTACCTACTTTGAGCTCTGGATGACGCGGCTGATGGGCTATCTGCCGGAGTTGACGGAGTGCATCGTTTGCGGCCGCACATTGAACGGAAGCCGTGCGTTCTTTCATGTGCTGGCCGACGGACTGATGTGTGCGGACGACAAGCGGTTGGCATCGTCCGAAATCTCTGCGGAATCACGGGCTGTCGCGGCACAAATGTTCCATGCACCAGCAGAAAGTTTTCGCGGAGGTTCGTGGCCGAAAACGCGCGCGGCGGACTTACGAAAGTTTCTTCTGCATACGCTTCAGCGACATATTGAGAAGAAGCTGGTTACAGCGGGCATGCTGGAGAAGATCAGCACTTAGACGGCAGCACTCAGCAGTCAGCACTCAGCCAATCAGGCCGGTGGTGGGTGGCTGAACCGCAGCTTCAGGGCTGAATGCTGAATGCTGAGTGCCCTTTAGAACCCTTTGACTCGAGCAAAATCCAATTCGCCTACGTTTCAGGAACTCATCCTGCGGCTCCAGACCTTTTGGGCGGAACGGGGATGCGTGTTGCAACAGCCCTATGACGTCGAGGTCGGCGCGGGGACCATGGCGCCGGAAACATTTTTGCGGGTGCTGGGGCCGCAGCCGTACAGAGTGGCTTACGTCCAGCCTTCTCGGCGTCCCGCTGATGGGCGCTATGGCGAGAATCCGAACCGGCTGTACAAACATTTGCAGCTCCAGGTCGTCCTGAAGCCGCCTCCGGAAAACGTGCAGCAGCTTTATCTTGATTCGTTGGGCGCGATGGGAATTGATCTGCGCCAACACGATATCAAATTCGAAGAGGACAATTGGGAATCGCCCACGCTCGGGGCCTGGGGAATTGGCTGGCAAGTAATGCTGGACGGGTTGGAGATCACGCAGTTTACCTACTTTCAGCAATGTGGAGGCGTGGATCTGGATCCGATTTCGGCGGAGCTGACATACGGTCTGGAGCGCATTGCCGCATTCCTGCAGGATGTCGACAGTATTTACGACATTGTCTGGGCGCGTGATCCTGAGACGGATCGGATCACAAGCTACGGAGACGTTCGACTGGCGGAAGAGCTGCAATTTTCCGTGTACAACTTTGAACAAGCCGATGTGGAGAAGGCGTGGAAACATTTCGAGCTGTGTGAGGCGGAGTGTAAGGCGTTGCTCGAGGGCTATGCGCTGCTATCTAAAGCTAAAGACGCAGGGGATGGCTTGGCTCGAGACAAGAGGCGGTTTCCTTTGCTTCCGGCCTACGACCTCTGTCTAAAGTGTTCACATCTTTTCAACATTTTGGATGCTCGTGGCGCCATCTCGGTGACGGAGCGCGTGGGAGTGATCGCTCGGGTGCGGGCTTTGGCGGTAGGGATTGCGAAAGCGTACGTGGATCAGCAGCAGGGAAACACGACGGCGGACGAATCTTCGAAGGAACAGAAGGTGCTCACGGCGAAAAAAGAGACGATGTCGGTGTCATCGTGAGTAAAGTAAACAGCTAGACATGCCTGATTTTTTACTGGAAATCGGTTGCGAAGAAATTCCGGCGCGCATGATTGACGCGGCGCAGAATGAACTGGCGTCTCGCGTGGGTGAACTGTTAGCGCGTGAATCTTTGGGGCTTCCCGCCGGAGTTTCTGCGCCCCTTACTACTCCGCGGCGTCTGAGCGTGGCGTCCACTATTGCTGATCGTCAAATGGATGTCACCGAACAGGTCACCGGTCCGGCAGTAAAAATCGCATTTAAAGATGGTCAACCTACACGCGCGGCGCACGAGTTTGCCCGGAAGGCTGGGGTTGACGTATCGCAACTAGAGAAAATTGCTACGCCCAAGGGTGAGTACCTTGCTGCGAAGATCACTAAGAAGGGTCGCAGCGCGGCGGAAATCCTGGCGGAAAGTTTGCCAAAGGAAGTTTCGTCGATTCATTGGCCCAAGAACATGTATTGGCATAAGCCCATCGAACGCTTCGCGCGGCCGGTGCGGTGGCTAGTGGCAATGTTAGATTCAGAAGTTATCCCTCTTGCGTTCGCTGGAGTTCGGGCTGGCAATCGATCCAATGGGCACCGGACCCTCTCCCAGGGCGTGGTGCAGGTTCCTAAGGCCAACGCCTACGTCGAACGATTGCGGGAAGCCAAAGTTTTGGGTCGCGGCGAACGAGAGCAGCAGATCCGCAAAGCGCTTGATGCCGCTGCACGTACCATCCCAGGCGCGCGCTGGCGGGAAGACAAGAGTCTTCTGGAGACGGTTGTTAACCTGACTGAGTCTCCGTCAGCGGTGCTAGGAAGTTTCGACCCGGAATTCCTGGAATTGGCGGAGGAAGTATTGGTCACGGTCATGCGTGACCACCAAAAGTATTTTGCGGTGGAAGATCCTAATGGCCAGTTGTCCCCCAATTTTCTGGCGGTGTTGAATACTGATGGTGATCCGAAGGGCATCATCCGGCATGGACATGAGCGTGTACTGCGGGCGCGGTTCAACGACGCGCGTTTTTTCTGGCAGACGGATCAGAAACACCCGCTGCGGGAACGCGTCCAGTTGCTGAAGCATGTCACCTTTCAAAAGAATCTCGGGACTTACTACGAAAAGACCAAACGGGTGCAGCGCCTGTGCAGTTGGTTGTCGGAACTAATTCGCCAGCGCGGGCGGCAGATTCGGCCCGGTGTTATCCATAAAGCGGCACTGCTGGCGAAGGCCGATCTGACTACTGAACTGGTAAAGGAATTTACCGAACTGCAAGGGATTGTGGGCGGATTGTACGTCAGGGTGCAGCAATTGGATCGAGACATGGCGGACAGCACGCGCCGCGCTATCGCAGACGCGATTTACGATCATTACAAACCCGAATCGATGGAAGACTCAGTCCCGCGTACACTCGAAGGGGCTGTGCTTGCTATCGCCGACAAAGCGGACAGTATCGCGGGAATGTTTGCGCTGGGATTACAACCGACCGGATCGAAAGATCCGTTCGCGCTCCGGCGGCAAGCGAATGGGATTGTGAAGACAATCGCGGAACACAAACTACCGCTGAGCCTGAGCCAGTTGTTTGCCGACGCACGCCAGGCGTACCAGAACTCAGGGGCAGAGAAGAAGTTTTCCGCCAAGGTTGATTTCGCCGGCGCGGTGCGGGATTTCTTCCACGAACGTTTGGAATTTTATCTGCGAGACGTGCTCGGCTACAAGCACGATGTGGTGAACGCGGTGCTGGCGGCCGGTTCTGATGACGTGGTGGATGCAATGGCACGGGCGCAGGCAATCACCAAAGTTCGTGCCTCGGCAGATTTTGAATCTATATCAGTTGCCTCCAAACGTATTAAGAACATTCTCCGACAAGCGAGCGACACGGGTAAACATGCGGCTGGCGCGATTGAGCCTGCTGCGCTGCAGGAACCCGCGGAAAGGGAGTTGGCCGCTCTCATTCCGCAGGTCACGAAGCGCGTGGATGAACTGCGAGTGCAACATGAATATGAAGCAGCTCTGGCAGAAATTTCCAAGCTGCGGCCGACTGTAGATTTGTTCTTCGACAAGGTGATGGTGATGGTCGACGATGATCGAATTCGCGCGAATCGGCTCGCCGTTCTGCAAACGCTGCTGGTGAATTTCTCCACCATCGCCGATTTTTCGGAGATCGTGACCGAAAGCAAGGCATAAGAGGGTGAGGTCCCGCGACCACCTTCTAGTGCAAACGTGTTTTACGTTTGC
>MNGW01000110.1:18698-20507 GCA_001918935.1 Acidobacteriales bacterium 13_1_40CM_3_55_5
ATCAATGGCGACGCAGACTCTCCCAGAAACCGAGCTCGCAACCACCAATAAGCGACCAGCTACGCAGTACGTGTACTTTTTTGGTGGCGGCAAGGCTGACGGCAACGGCAAGATGAAGGACGAATTAGGTGGGAAAGGTGCGGGTCTGGCAGAGATGACCAATGCCGGCCTTCCCGTGCCTCCGGGGTTCACCATCCAGACTGAGGCTTGCCGGGAATACATGCGTGGTCAAAAAGTATCCAAGCAAGTGGATCAGCAGATGGAAGAAGCGTTGCAGCGGTTGGAAAAACTTCAAGGGCAGAAACTGGGCAAGGGCGAGAACCCGCTGCTGGTAAGCGTCCGCTCGGGCGCGAAGTTCTCCATGCCAGGAATGATGGACACAATTCTGAACCTCGGGCTCAACGATGAGAGCGTCGAAGCGCTGGCCCGTCGCAGCAAGAATCCGCGTTTTGCCTACGACTCTTACCGCCGCCTGATCCAGATGTTTGGCAACGTGGTCCTGGAAATTCCGAAGTCTGCATTCGACGAAGTATTCGACGCCAAGAAGAAGCACAAGAAAGCCAAGCTCGACACTGCTCTCGACGCCAAGGCACTGAAGGAAGTGATCGAGGAATACAAGAAGGTGGTTAAGAAACATACTAAGAGCGATTTTCCGCAGGATCCGCATGAGCAGCTGGTAATGGCTCGGGATGCGGTGTTTCGCTCCTGGCAAAACGATCGCGCCAAACATTATCGCCGGATAAACAATATTGACGACATGTTAGGGACCGCGGTCAATGTGCAGGCCATGGTGTTCGGCAACCTAGGCGACACTAGCGGCACGGGCGTGGGGTTCACGCGCAATCCTGCCACGGGCGCCAAGGAGTTTTATGGTGAATTTCTGATGAATGCGCAAGGAGAGGATGTAGTCGCGGGCATCCGCACGCCGGTGCCAATCCTGGAACTGCAGAAGATCATGCCGAACGTGTACGAGCAACTGCGTGAAATCACCACTCGGCTGGAAAAGCACTACCGCGACATGCAGGACTTCGAATTCACTATCCAAGATGGGAAGTTGTACATGCTGCAAACGCGCAATGGCAAGCGAACCGGGCCGGCAGCGGTGCGAGTCGCCATCCAGATGGTAGAGGAAGGGCTGATCAGCAAAGAAGAAGCGATTTTCCGAGTGGACCCCAATCAAGTTTATGAGTTCCTGTTGCCTCGCCTGGATGAGAAGCATGCCAAAGTGGAAGTGCTGGCCACCGGGCTGCCCGCGTCACCGGGCGCGGCAGTCGGCCAAATCGTATTCACGGCTGACGAAGCGGTAGAGAAGGCTGGACACGACCGAAAGACACCGGTCATTTTGGTGCGCGCCGAAACCACGCCCGAAGATATTCACGGTATGGAGGTGGCAATTGGAATTCTGACCTCGCGTGGCGGCATGACCAGCCACGCAGCGGTAGTCACTCGCGGTATGGGCAAATGTTGCGTGGCGGGTGCGGGCGACATTGAAGTTGTCGAAAAAGCCCGCGAGATGCGTGTCAAGGGTCAGGTATTTAAGGAAGGCGACTGGATATCGCTCGACGGCACTACTGGCCGTGTGATGAAGGGCAAACTCAACACGGTGGCAGCGAAGCCGGATGATCCTGAATTGATGAAGCTGATGAGCTGGGCGGAGCCGTTCCGCAAGTTGGGAGTCCGTGCTAACGCCGATATTCCACGTGATGCCATTCAGGCGCGTGCATTCGGCGCCGAGGGCATTGGCCTATGCCGGACCGAGCATATGTTCTTCGGCGAAGACCGGATCAAACACATGCGGGCGATGATTCT
>MNGW01000136.1 GCA_001918935.1 Acidobacteriales bacterium 13_1_40CM_3_55_5
ATAGAGCAGTTGAAGAAAACCATACTGATGGATCCAAATTCTCCGGACGTGCACGGGGTTCTGGCTGACGCCTTTGCTCAGAAGAAGATGTATTCCGAAGCGGTGGCGGAGTCGCAAACGGCGATGAAACTTTCGGGCGATGAACCCGGGGCCACGGCAGTGGGAGACGCGTACAAATCCTCCGGCTATCAAGGCTTCCTGCAGAGATGGATCGACCAACTGTTGCAGAGACCGCCAGAGCAGCGGTTCCCTTATGAACTCGCACGTCTTTATGCCAGGCTGGGGAAAAAAGAAGAAGGGCTGAAATGGCTGGAGAAGGCCTACGCTGAGCATCGTAGCGGTATGCTTTTCTCGTCTCTCCAGCGGCGGATGAATTTCCCCGAATGATAAATCCCAGAGCCAGAATCCTAAACGCATCCCCTAATAAATCGTGTACCCTGGCGCCGGTGTCCGCAGATCAGGCTTGGATGCTATCAGCAACAGCGCTCCAATTCGCTTAAACGCCCGCAGATCTTCCACGCCGTGAAACGAGGTCGTCTTGTAGTCATCCGGCGTAGGTGTGTCATCGGGGATGCGACGCGCCTCGACATTCTCGAAGGCGTGCTTCTTCAGCAGCTCGACATACTCCTCTTCCGAGCGTACGTGCACGGGCACTTTCAGTTTGTCCACCCATTGCAGCGAATAAGGATTGTCTTTGTAGAGATTGATAAGAATAAACATCCGTCCGTGTGGCGCCAAGACACGAAAAAGCTCAGCCAGCGCCCGGTCCTGATCCGCATAGTAGTAGAACGATTCAACCGAGAGCACCTTATCGAAGAAATTTTCTTCCCAAGGAATCTGCTGTGCCGATCCCCAGACGTAAAGAATGTTGTCGAAATCTTTCGAGGCCTGGCGTGCTCGTCGAATCATTTCATCCGAGACATCCAGCCCAACCACTTGGCCGAAGCCTTCCGGACCTTCCCCGACCATCCGCGCCAGAAGCCTGGTAGCCCAGCCGGCACCGCATCCGAGATCAAGCACACGTTCGCCGGGACGCAGATCCATCAGCCGGATGGTTTTCTCCGTGATGTCAAGGTGATGGCGTTCCATCTTCTCGCCTTCACCCTGATTGGCCCAGCGATTGAATTCCTGTTGTAACTTCTCATCCGGACTTGGAGCTTTGTCTGCCAGATCGTTCTCCTTCGTGGACCTTAGTGTCCCTTTCGTGGTTGACGCCTTTGATCTTGAAGGGCGCCAGTACCCGAAGGATATGCTACATTTGCCTTCCTCATGGCTCCAAGTCCGCAGCCTTCGCCACCACCTGACCCGCTTTATTGCCCCCAGTGTGGCGAAGAAGTCGCCGAGCCTCTGACTTGCGGCGATTGTTCTGCGGTTATCTGCCGCCGCTGCGGCACTCCGCTGGAGTCTCCCGACGAACTGGGGATGGGATAGCCATGAGCTCCCCGACCGCTTCACCCCGCGCGGAGACTCAGCCGGAAACCCAGCCCTCATTGATTCGCGGACTCTCGCTGATGGATTCCGTACTGCTGCTCACTGGCGGAATCATCGGCGCCGGCGTCTTCCTCACCGCCCGGGACATTGCCGCGGTTCTTCACACACCTGCACTCTTCATAGGAGTCTGGGTGATCGGCGGCGCCATTACCATGCTCGGCTGTCTGGCTTTCGCCGAGCTTGGCGCAATGTATCCGCAGGCCGGCGGACCTTATCTCTACTTGCGCGAAGCCTATGGCGACTTCATCGCGTTCCTGTACGGCTGGATGGTCTTCACCGTTTACAACACTGGCGGAATCGCCGCCCTGGCCGTAGGATTCGGCGCATACTTCGCGGCCGCCGTTCCAGGATTGAGAGATGCTGCACCGCTCATCGCTGTTGGCAGCTACACGTTGAGTTGGGCCCAACTGCTGGGGGTTATTTGCATCGTGGCGCTGACCGCGGTGAATGTCTATGGCTTGCGCCGCGGCGCTATCGTGCAGGACATCTCCAGTTGGATGAAGTTCGCCGCAATCGGTATCTTCCTCCTACTTGGAATTTTCTCCAGCAAGGGAAGCTGGTCACACTTTTCTTCCTCTGCATATGTGCCGCAAAGTTTGGATTTGCGAACACTGGCCCCGGCCCTGGGCGTGGCATTGATCGCGGTGTTCTGGGGTTACGACAGTTGGATTTACATTGGCTGGGTTGCAGGTGAAGTCAAACATCCCCAGCGGAATATTCCCCGCTCCCTGATCATCTCCATATTAGTGGTAGCCGCCGTATACCTTCTGATGAACGTGCTCTACGTATATGCCATGTCCATATCCGAGATCACGCAGCACGAAACCATCGCGCGCGCCGCCGCCGAACGTCTGTTTTCTCCCGCAGCCGGAGTATGGATTTCCGCCATGATAGCCCTGTCGTCATTCGGAGCCACCTCGGCCGCGATCCTAAGCGGCGCCCGCGTCTACTACGCCATGGCCGCGGATGGGCTATTTTTCCGCCGCATGGGAGTCGTCCATCCCCGCTGGCGCACGCCCGCTTTCAGCTTAATGATCCAGGGAATCTGGTCAGCGATTCTCACCCTCAGCGGACGCTACGACCAGCTTTTTACCTATGCCATTTTTATGGGAGTACTAGCTTCGTGCCTTACCGTCGCCGGATTATTCATCCTGCGCCGCAAACATCCCGAGATACCGCGTCCCTTCCGCTGTCTAGGTTATCCGATCGTCCCCGCGGTTTACGTGCTTGTTTCGGGAGTCTGGGCTCTCAATACTTTGGTGGAGCGTCCACTGGAAGCGCTCGGCGGTATTGGGATCGTGTTACTCGGCGTCCCGGGATATTTGTATTGGAAGCGAACTAGCCGGAAGGCGGTCGTACCCTAGGAGTTGCCCTGTCACTTTGAACTCTTATGATGACGAGCCCCGTTTAGGGGCGGAATAATTCAGCCCAGGACGTAAGTCCTGGGTAGGCATAAAAAAGCGAACGAGCCCCGCAGGGGCGACATAATTTAGCCCAGGACGAAGTCCTGGGTAGGCGTCCAAAACGAACCGAAGTCCCGGAGGGATGACACTCTCGCGATGAACCCTTCCGGAAAATAATCGAACGTTCCACGAGCTTAAACCGGCACGCTCGTCTTCCTTGCCGGACTAAAAAATGGCATCTTTACCACCCGCGCCGTCACCCTTTGCCGCATGGCCTCAATCGTGATTTCCATCTGCAGTTTTGTATCAATTTTTGAATGCTCGGTATCCACACTGGCCAACGCAATCATCTTCTTCAACAACGGAGACCAGGTTGTCGAGGTCGCCTTCCCCACCTGCTTCTCTCCCAAATAGACGGGCACATGTACTCGCGAAGCCTGGGTTGGCGCCGCTGGCGTAAGGCCAAATTTCTCGTAACGCGCTTCCACTTCCGTCCAATCGATTTCCACTCCAACCAATTGTCGCGGCACACCCTGCTTTTGAGCTTCTGCCAGCGCTGAACGTCCGACAAAGTTCTCTTTGTCGAGATGCACCATCTTCCCAAATCCCAGTTCATACGGAGAATATTTCTGCGAAGCGATCAGCGCTTTCTTACTGCTGTTGTAGTCCACCTCGATCAACAGCAGCCCCGCCTCGATGCGAGCCACATCCAGCGCAAGCATGCCCGCAGCCTGAATATCAAATCGTTTGCCGACATCCATCAGCGCATCCCAAACTTTGACCGCGTCATCCCACGACACCCAAATCTCATATCCCAAATCACCCGTATAACCCGTGCGCGAGATGTCCACCAAAACTCCGGCGATTTTCCCCTGCGTCATGCGGAAGTATTTCAGATTCGCGATCTCCGCCTCGGCCGCCGCTTTCAACAGTTTGCCCGAGGTCGGCCCCTGCAACGCCAGAGCCGCAACTTTTTCCGAAATATCATCGACGCGTACATCCATATTGAGTCCGTTTTGACGAAACCAGCGCAGGCTGGGATCGGCAGCCGTCCAGCGATATTTATTTTGTTCCAGCCGCGTAATGGTGCCGTCGTCAATCACCTTGCCCTGCTCATCGCACCAGCAGCAGTAAATCACCTGCCCCACCGCCACTTTGTTGATGTCCCGAGTAATCACGCGGTTCACCAGCTTGGTCGCGTCTTTTCCGCTGATCAGATACTTGTAAAGCGGCGTGATATCGATCAGCGCCGCCGCATTACGAATCGCGTTGTACTCGTGGTCGTGATGCACCTCATATACGCTGACCGTATAATAGCCCGACCACTCGCGGTAATTCAGGCTCTGGCACAGGGCGAACGTCCGATCATGAAACGCGGTTCCGACAGGCAAAGTGTGTCCCCTCTCTTGACAGCCTCCCTACTACTCGAGCCGGATTATATGCAGTCGCGCTACGAAGCAGCAAATCAAGGAACGCAGCCGTCAGCACTCAGCATTCAGCATTTAGCCCTCGGCCATCGCGCAAGCTCGAAGAAGAGACCACATCCATTCGGCCTAGCGAGCAGACAAAAAGCTAACTCCCCGGTAGAATGTGAATTCGTTTTTTTCTCGCACACTTCATGCTCAATTAAGAACAATGCCATGCTCAACAGGCGAGGCATTGGCTGAATGCTGACTGCTGAGTGCTGACTGCTTCACTATGTCCCCGAACGGCTCAAAATACGATGTGGTTGTAATCGGCGGCGGTCACAACGGCCTGGTGAACGCCGCTTACCTGGCGCGTGCGGGGAAACAAGTTCTGGTGCTAGAACGACGTCACGTTCTTGGTGGGGCCGCCGTCACGGAAGAAGTCTTCCCCGGATTTAAGTTTTCCGTCTGTTCTTATGTAGTTTCGCTGCTGCGCCCAGAAATCATTCGCGACCTTGAGCTTCCCCGTCACGGCTTAGAGATCCTTCCTCTCGACGGCACTTTCACTCCCATGCCCAACGGTGACCACTTGTGGCGGGTCAACGATCATGGCAAGACGCATCGCGAGATCGCGCGTCATTCCAAGCTCGACGCGGAAGCTTACGACGAATTTGGCAAGGCGATGCAGGCCATGTGCCGCTTCGTTAAGCCCATCCTGAGCATGGTACCGCCCGATCCCGCGACGTTGAATCCCAAAGAATTGATGAAGCTGCTCTTCATCGGACGCCGTTTCCAGGGCATGACCAGCGAGGACAAGTACAACCAAGTGCAGTTGATGACCATGAGCGCGATCGATTTTCTCGATCAGTGGTTCGAGACCGACGTGCTCAAAGCCACCATGTCCGCGTCCGGAATCATCGGGACTTTTCTCGGAGTGCGTTCGCCGGGGACCGCATACGTGCTGCTGCACCACTACATGGGAGAGATCGACGGCGCATTTCGCTCCTGGGGATTCGCCCGCGGCGGTACTGGCGCCATTTCCAATGCCATCGCCGACGCTGCCCGCGAAGCGGGAGCGGAAATTCGCACCGAAGCCGGCATTGCGCAGATTATCGTGAAGGCCGGCAGAGCTCGCGGCGTCGTTTTGGCCAATGGTGACGAAATCCAGGCCGATATTGTTTCCTCCAGCGTTGATCCCCGGCTCACGTTCATTCAATTCATCGAGAATGGAAATCTTCCCAATGATTTTCTCGACGAAGTACGCCGCTATAAATTTCGTGGCTCATCCGGCAAAGTAAATCTGGCGCTTGACCGCCTGCCGAGTTTTACCTGCATGCCTGGCCCAGGCGCGCACCTGCGTGGAGCGATTTCAATTTCGCCCAGCGTCGAATACATGGAGAAGGCATACGACGACGCGAAGTATGGCCAGTACTCCCGGCGTCCCTACATCGACATGGTAATTCCGACGTTGACCGATCCTTCCGTAGCGCCTCCGGGCAAACATGTCATGTCCTGCTTCGTGCAGTACGCTCCTTACAAACTGCGTCCGGGGATGAATTGGGACGATCAGAAAGAAGCATTCGGCAACAACGTTATCGACACCATCGCTGAGTACGCCCCCAACATCAAGAACATCATCCTGCACAAGCAAGTGCTCACCCCGCTGGATCTGGAGCGTGACTTCGGCCTCAGCGAAGGAAATATTTTTCAGGGAGAACTTTCGCTCGAGCAACTCTTTTTTCTACGCCCGGTGCCGGGATACGCGCAGTTCCGCACACCCATCAAAAATCTTTATCTGTGCGGATCGGCTACTCATCCCGGCGGTGGAATCATGGGCGCGCCTGGACGTCTTGCGGCGCTCGAAATCCTGAAAGATTTTAAGGGAGCGGCTTAGATCATGGCCGACCGGCGGGTTGTTATCATCGGCGGCGGCCACAATGGCCTGATTACCGCTTTTTACCTGGCTAAAGCCGGGTTTAAGCCATTAGTTCTGGAACGCCGCTCACAGGTTGGCGGCGCTGCTGTCACCGACGAATTTCATCCAGAGTTCCGCTGCTCCACGCTGTCACACGCCGCCGGGCCCATCCGTCCGGATATTCTTCGCAGCATGCAACTCGCTAAACATGGACTCAAACTCATCACTCCGGATGTCGCAGTCGTCGCGCTCTCACCCGAGGGCCGCGCACTTCATCTGTACAACGACACTAAGAAATCCGCGGAAGAGATCACAAAGTTCTCCCCGAAAGATGGAGCCAGGTATTCCGAGTTTCAAGAAGCGCTCAGACAAATGGGCCGCGTGATCGCGAAAGCGCTAGTTCTAGCTCCGCCCAGCATTGATAACCCCAACCGCGGTGACTTGTGGGGGATGCTTCAAACCGGACGCGCCATTCGCAACCTAGGCAAGAAGAATATGTACCGCTTGCTTCGTTGGGGACCGATGGCGGTTGCGGACTTGGTCGCAGAGTTTTTCGATACTGAGCTTCTGCGCGCTACCATCGCAGCCCGCGGCATCTTTGGAACGTTCCTGGGCCCGTGGTCCGCAGGCAGCAGTTTGGTTCTTCTCATCCGCGCAGCCGGCGATACGCATCCCGCAGGCTCATGTACCTTCGCTTTGGGCGGGATGGGCGCAGTGACGCAAGCGATGGCGTCCTCTGCGCAGAAAGCAGGCGCCGAGATCCGTACCGATGCCGAAGTAATCGAAGTCCGCGTAAAGGACGGCTCAGCTACCAGCGTCATACTTTCCACTGGTGAAGAGATTAGCGCCGAGGCAATCGTATCTAATGCTGACCCCAAGAGAACTTTGCTCAAGTTGGTGGATCCGATTCATCTTTCTCCAGATTTCGTGATGAAGCTCCAGCACTATCGCATGCCGGGTACAGTTGCGAAGGTAAACCTTGCTCTGGCCGGATTGCCAAAGTTCACTGCGCTTGATGGCGGCAATGAAAGCGGCGCTTTATCCGGCCGAATTCATATCGGGCCCGAAATCGACTACCTGGAACGCGCATTCGACGAATCCAAATATGGCAACTTCTCGCGTCAGCCTTATCTGGAAATCACACTTCCTTCCGTGACTGATTCGTCGCTTGCTCCCTCGGGGAAGCATGTGATGTCCATCTATGTGCAGTACGCGCCGTACAAATTGAAATCCGGCGATTGGGAGAGTCAGCGAGTGGGGTTGGGCGACGCGGTCGTCAAGACGTTATCGCAGTATGCGCCCAATCTTCCGGAGTTGATTCTGCGCCACCAGATCATCACCCCTCAGGATTTGGAAGATACATACGGCCTCACGGGAGGTCACATCTTCCACGGCGAACTGGCTCTCGACCAATTCTTCACTATGCGTCCCCTGCTCGATTGGGCGCGTTATCGCACACCCATCGGCAACTTATATTTGTGCGGCTCCGGTACGCATCCAGGGGCGGGCTTAACCGGCGGCTCCGGCGCGAATGCCGCGCGGGAAATTCTGAAGGACTTGCGGCGTTAAAAGCGAGGCGCCCCGTACCATTGAGCGCTGACCTGCAATTGGGGGCGGCTGTGGGATAGTGAAGCGCCTCAGCGCTGCGATCAACAGCTTTCAAAGAGAACGGCTTTAGCCGCTGCGGTCAGCAGCAAGGCAAAACTGAAGACGCGTGAAGAACACTGCCATCCTTCTTATCTCATGTCCCGACCGGAAGGGCCTGGTCGCGAGCATCTCCGACTTTGTCTTCCGCCACAACGGCAACATCCTGCACGCCGACGAGCACGCCGATGAAGGTTCAAACCTCTTCCTCATGCGAGTAGAGTTTGATCCCATCGATTTCGATATTAATCTTGCTGACTTTGCGAAACACTTTTCTCCGATCGCGGAAAAATTCGCCATGCAGTGGCGGCTGGCCCGCTCGAATGTTCGTCAAAAGATGGCTATTCTAGTTTCGAAATATGACCACTGCCTGGTGGACCTGCTTTACCGTCACAAAAGCGGCGAGTTGGCTTGCGACATTCCTCTGGTCATTTCCAACCATCCTGACAACGGGCCAATCGCCGAGTTCTACCGAATTCCCTTCTTCGTAGTTCCTGTCACCAAAGACAACAAAAGCGAAGCGGAACAGAAAATCCTCGCATTGCTTAAACAGCATGATCTGGATTTCATCGTTCTGGCTCGCTACATGCAGATCCTGTCCAACCAATTCGTCAACGAGTACCCTCACCGCATCATTAATATTCATCACTCTTTTCTGCCCGCGTTCGTGGGCGCGAAACCTTATCACCAGGCATTCACTCGCGGAGTCAAGCTGATCGGAGCTACCAGCCATTACGTGACCGACGTTCTCGATGACGGCCCCATCATCGAGCAGGACGTGGTTCGCATCTCCCACCGCGACTCGCTCGACGACTTGCTGCAAAAGGGCCGCGACCTGGAGAAGGTCGTGCTTTCCCGCGCCGTCCGTTGGCATATCGAAAACCGCGTCCTGCTCTACGGAAACAAGACGGTAGTCTTCGACTAGCCGCGCTCTTGGCCCCGATTGTTACTTTAGTGTCCCGACTCCCAACAGACTCTTGTACCTAAACCCAGCTTGGTTTTTACTAGAGTAGCTGCCTTCAGCTGCCAGTTCACTTTCGAGGGAGTCGTCCACAGGAGCCGAGTTTGGTCGAAGATCCGAAGTGGGAGCTTGCCATTCTGGCTACCGTGCAGGGCTTCTATGAGAAGCTGCTGCAGGACTCCGTCGGCGGAGAAGTTCCAGTTCCCATTGGACTGGAGGCGATTTCCCTTCAGCAGGCCGACGGCGACGTCCATGAAACCCTGGCCGCCATGCGCCGCTGGTTGCGGCTGCTGGACATGGCGATCACTCCAGCCATGTTGCGCCATGCCTTCACGCCTGATACTGACCCCGAAATCGCGGAAGCCATGCTTCGTTATTTCTCTCGCGCCAAAGATGTCTCCGACATCAATCGCGACAAAACTGATCTGGTAACAACCTTCCTCTATCGTCGCCCCCGTGTGCCCGGACAGTGGGAACGCCGCGGTTATGGCCTCGATGGCTCGCTGCCACTATCCCCATTTGAGATTGCGCTGATTGAAATCCTGGCGGAGTCTGATACTCCCGCGGTTCCCGAAGAACACGTTCAAGTCCTGCGCCGCTTCGATTCGTTACAGCAAGAAGCCGAAAGTTTCAGCGACTTGAACGCCCTTCTCGAATCTGGAATCATTCCGCGGGTTCGGGAGTTGAAGCAGTCGCTCGAGCTTTCCTTCTACCATCCCGGGGTTCTGGCCACGATTGCGCCTTACAATGCGGCTTTCGGCAAAAAGTTTGATGAGCTGTTTCTAGCCGCTGCGGCGGAAATCAAGAACTTTGCGCAGGCGCTGGACGAGCAAGGTGGCAGCATTCTGGGCAACGTGGACGGCATCGACGTGACCGTCGAAGACGTTTCCGCGATGGAAGCCGGAGAATTACTGCGAATCGATTACGCAACCGCCTTGAAGAAGTTCGAACGCGTGTCCAAGCTCAGAAAAGCGCTGGAACGCCGTCCACCGATACGTGGTGCGGCAAAGGCCGCCACGCCACGCCGTGTCAGCAAAACGGCCCGCGCCTCGGCAACTGCTGCCGTTGTCCGTCGGCCCTCGCTGGACGTCCATGCCATGCGCGAGGCCGTAACTCCAGCACAACTTTCCGCGGAAGAAACCAGACTTCTCCAGGTCGAGGAGTCGATTCGAGTCTTCGTTCGTGTGGCGGATCCGAAATTTTGCCAGATCGTCCCCATGCGCTTCTTCAATCTGATTCTCTCTCCCGCGGAGGCCGACGCCTACTGCGCCGACTATCGGCGACAGAAAGACAAAGGCATCCTTGCCGAAGTTGCCCGCGTTCTTTTGCGTGCAGTCGCCGTCAGCGCCCGCATGACTACGGAACTCGAAGAACTCAAGCGCTGCGAGAACTCTGCTTCACTCTGGAAGTTACACGCGGATTCGCTGATCGTGTTACTCGAGATCGCGAGCACCCTCAATGACAAAGCCGAACGTCTGCTCGCACACTTCGAGCACGAAGACAGCCTCCCACACTCAGTTGCGATCAGGAGTTCGATGCAGAAGTTGCGCGATTGCGCAGAGTTGGCCGTGGCTACTTTGACGGGAGATCAGGATCAGAAGAGCGCCGCTGCCGCTTCTAGCTAGGTGAAGTAGCCGCCGTGGTTTCCAGCGGCTACCTCTTATAGCTAATTAATGTCGAACTGCTCCTGATGCACCGCTGGATCGCTCTTCACGATTACGGTTCGTTTGGTTAACTCTTCCATCTCCGTGAGAGCTCGACCGTTATTGGCTTTCAGCGCTTTCGCCACCTCGGGATTCACCCGCAGAAGCACATCGGAGTGTTCCAGATGTTTGGCAATCTTGCGCATCTCAAGATAGATCTCATTGCAAATCGTGGTCACGGATTTCACGAAGCCGGTGGACTGGCAATACGGACAAGGCGTTCCAATGGTGCGTTCGAGCGATTGCTTCACTCGCTTTCGAGTAATGGCCACCAGCCCGAAATCGTTAAACTGGAGAACCTTGGATGGCGCGCGATCGCTACGCAACGCCTCTTCCAGTGCCTGCATAACTTTCTGGCGGTTGCGGCGCTCGTCCATATCGATGAAGTCGATCACGATGATGCCGCCCAAGTCGCGCAGGCGAATCTGTCGCACGATCTCCTTGATGGCGTCCACGTTAGTCTTGACGATGGTGTCTTCCAGGCGCGCTGTCTTGCCGACATATTTGCCGGTGTTGACATCGATTGCCACCAGCGCCTCAGTCTGATTGATCACGATGTAGCCACCGCTCTTCAACCACACTTTCGACTTCAGCGCTTTGTTAATTTCTTCATTCAAGCCAAACTGGTCGTACAGCGGCGTGTCTTTGGTGTAAAGCTTGACGCGTTTCACCAGGGCTGGTTGAAAACGATTCGCGAAGCGAAGAATGCGCTCATATTCCTGCTCGTTGTCCACCCAGATGGCGGAAAAATCTGAACTGACCTGATCGCGCAATACACGCTCCACCACGTTCAGGTCGTGATAAATCAGCGTCGGCCCCTTGCCATTGTCGGCGCGGCTCTTGATCTCAGACCACAGACCTTTTAAGAACCGGATATCAGCTCGCAGATCTTCTTCTGCCGCGCCCTGGGCCGCCGTGCGGACGATGAATCCGCCGTGGCCGTTCTCACGCTCGCTTATGATGATCCGCTTCAACCGCTGACGTTCTTCCTCAGAAGAAATCTTGCGCGAAACCCCGGTATGGTTGACCGTCGGCATATACACAAGGAAACGGCCAGGCAGCGCAATGTGGCTGGTAATGCGCGCGCCTTTTTTCCCAATGGGCTCTTTGGCGATCTGCACCAGAATTTCCTGGCCTTCCTTGAGCAGGTCGGTGATCAGGGGAACGTTCTGCGGCTCGTTGCGCCGGAAGCGGCGGCCACCTCCGCCACGCCGTCCACGGTTGCGATCGAATGCCGGACGCGGCGCGCGTTGTGTATACGGTGCAGTCGCTGCGGGAGCACGCACTTCGGCACGGGCATCGGCGTTGCCAGCCCCAGTCTCGGCCTCGACAACAGCTTCGGCCTCGGCCTGAGCCTCATCGAGCTCCGCTTCTACTTCATCGGTCTCGTCTTCTTCTGCGACTTCCGCAATGCCTGGTTCCAAAGAGATCGGCTGGGCAGCGAGTGGCTCGCTAACCCCAGTCGCGGGCTCGCCTACGGCGGCGATTACCGGGGCAGTCTCTTGATAATCGGCGGCAGCGTGAGTTTNNNNGAGCTAGATCAGCTTCTTCCTCTTCGATTTCTTCTTCCTCGATGGTGCCGGCGTTTCCGGCGACGGCCGAGAGGGACTGATCTGAGTGCTCAGTGAGAGTTGGCAGCTGAGCGTCTTCGTTGTCATCTTCTTGCGACTGTTCTTCAGATTCGGTTGCGCCGCCACCGAAAATGGCTGCGACATTCATCTCGTCAAATCGTTTTTGCTCGCGACGCGCGGTCGCGGGCTTGGTCTCTGTCGGAGCTTGAGAGCGCGGCGGAGTTATCTGTCGTCGATCTTCTGTTGCCGGCTTGGCGAATAACGGCTCATCTTCTGGAAAGGTTTCCGCGATCGGCGGAGCCGGTATCTCACGGCTTGGCGTTGGGGAGGGAGCGCGCGCCGGGGCGGCAGCCTGAGCCTGGGCCAAACGAGAGTACTTGGAAATGGATTCTCCCGGCAAAATCATCGGCTGGTAGCCAGGCGGCGGTCCGAAGTCGGTGCGCTCGCTTCGTTCGGGACGGTCGTGCCGTTCAGGGCGGTCAGGTCGTTCCGCGCGTGGTGGCGCTTCGCGTTGTGCTTCCCCGGCTGGCCGGGCAAACTTCGACTCTGGCATGCGTTCGCCACGCCGGCCACGACGGCGACGCCGGCCACGCCAGCCACCGCGTTCCCGATTTCCGAATTTTGCGGTGTCACTATTTTCCGACGGCTGCTGCCCTGCCTCAGCCTGCGGCTGCGACTCCGCATCGTTGAAAGTAGCAGCGTGAGCTTCGGGCAACGCTGGTTGCAACTCATCTCGGTGCTGTTGCTGCTGATGTCTCGGCTCAGGAGCAGGGGTGGTACGGTCGGTGGGAACTTCGTCCAACTCGTCCTGATCTTCCAACTCCATGAAATCGGAGACGTAGAGGAAGGCGTCGCGTTCCAGCCCAATGTCCACGAATGCGGATTGCATGCCGGGCAAGACGCGGGTTACGCGGCCTCTGTAGATGGAACCTGCCAGGGTGTATTCGTTTTCACGTTCCAGATAGATTTCTGCCAGTTGGTCGTCTTCCACTAATCCCACCCTGGTTTCGTGGGGAGTGGACGATACAAACATTTCTTTGGTCATGCGGACTCCGGATTCCTGCGACTCTCAAGCGGCAGGATTCACCGGAACAAAGGGAGGAAGGACAGGCAGGATGGAGCTGCTGCGATAGGCCGCCCACATCGGGCGCGGCCCGGGCCTTGGAGTTCTCTCCGCGACCGAATCCGAGGCGTAAGCTTTGGAATCTTTTGCACTTATCGCATTGGTGCTGTACCGGGTTTGTGACCGCTCTCTCGTTTGAGGGGGCCGTTACCCGCCCGGCAGCGCTTTCGCTTCAATCCTGCCCGGCCTTCGACCGCTTTTGGCCGGTGAGTGCCCTCTTCACGCGAGGGCGGTCGTAATCTTGATCTTGTTTTCTACCGCGCCTGGCTGGCGCAGCAACTCTCCCTGCCTTCTTCCGCCTGCTTCAGTTCACGAATCGGCGCATTCGGACGTTCATTACAATGCCTAGCGCCAGAAACATGAACAGCACGGAAGATCCGCCATAACTCATAAGCGGCAGGGGTATTCCAGTGACCGGCATAA
>MNGW01000074.1 GCA_001918935.1 Acidobacteriales bacterium 13_1_40CM_3_55_5
ACTAAAAACGTTTGTTGCATTTCTTGACACATACTACGGCGGTTCGCTCAATCGAATGTTCGCTCAACCCACAGAAAAGCTTCGTGAGGAGCTGTTAGGACTTAATGGTGTCGGTCCCGAGACGGCAGACTCCATATTGCTATACGCCGGCCAACATCCGGTATTCGTGGTCGATGCCTACACCCGGCGCATTCTGGATCGGCACGGGATTCTGCCTGCATCGGCGGCTTATGAGGAAATTCGCCAATTTTTCCAAACTTCTCTTTCTACTGGCGCCGAGGCGGACGCATCTCGCACCGAGGCTAATTCGCGGATGAATATCAACAAACTGAAACTTGAAAGTACGGTTGTCGGTGCCTCTCATCGCCCATCACCAATGAGTACAGCCAAACGTTCTGCCCTGGCGCAGATTTACAATGAGATGCATGGGCTGGTTGTGGGCGTTGGCAAGAGCTATTGCCTGAAGTCAAAACCGCGCTGTGAGCAATGCCCACTGCAATCGTTTCTGCCACAAACATCGATATAGGGTTTAAACCATCTCAGCCGTAATAGCGATTCTTGACGCGCTACCTCTCGGGATAATGTACGTCCGGCTTATAATGAGCGGTTAGCCCGGATCTTATACGTGAACGATTGAGTTACTGGGGACCATGATCAGCGTGTCCACTGCCAACCCAAACCGGCCGGACGGAAAAACATCGGGCCGCAAGAAAGCCATTATCCTGCTGACGATCGGGATTTTGTTGTTGTTTGGGCTTCTCCTTTCACAGTCGTCCTTTGATCTGCCATTCTTGAATCCCGACACCAATCAGCAACTTCTGTCCTTTGCCGCACTTTCGGCAGTTATCTTTCTTCTTTTTGTCGCCCTGACGTTCGTGCTGGCTCGCAATCTTCTGAAGCTTTTTGCGGAGCGAAGGTTGGGCGTTCTGGGGTCGAAGTTCCGTACCCGGCTCGTAGTGGCCGGTCTGATGATTTCGTTGCTCCCCGTCATTGTGATGTTTTGGTTTGCATATGGACTCATGAACCGGTCCATCGAGAAGTGGTTCTCACGACCGGTGGAGGAAGTGCGCGAAGACACCTCGGCCATGGCCTCGCTGCTCTCCAAGTACGCAGCCCAGAACGCCCGCTCTGAAGCTAATTCGATTGCTTCTTCACCAGAGACTCAGCATGCCTTTTCCGGACACAGTTTTTCTGTGGTGATGAACCAATTTCGCCAGCATGAGCTTACTCTGCAAGGCGGATTCGCGCTCGCCATTCAAGACGGAAATGCTGAAGCCAGCTTTGGCGTCCCGGCTCCCTGGCCACTGCTAAAACCCAAGATTCCGTGGGAGCGGATAAGCTCTGATCCTCCAATACACTTAAGTTGGGAACAGACTGACTACATTTTGGGCACAGCTCCGGTCGGCGAGCACGGCATGATTCTGGTCGCCATGCCGTTGCCGGAGAAGTTTTCTCAGACGGTAAAGCAGTTGGAAGCCAGCCAGAAGCGATATTTCGAACTTAGCCGGGAGCGCAAATTGCTGCGCCGGACTTACATGGGGCTGCTGCTGTTGCTCACTGTTCTCGTGCTTTTTGCCACCACCTGGCTCGCACTGTTTCTCTCCAAACTGGTTACGCGCCCAGTGGTCGCGTTGGCTGAAGCGACTCAGGAGATTTCTCGCGGCCGGCTCGATTACCGGGTAGAAATTCGGGCAGCAGACGAAATCGGAGACCTGGTGCGGTCTTTCAACCGTATGGCCGAGGATCTGGAAATCAGCCGGCGTCAGATTGAGGCTTCCAGCCGCGATCTGGGCGCTGCCAACGCTGCCTTGGAGCAGCGCCGCAGGCACATCGAGACTATCCTCGAAAGCATTCCCACTGGTGTGCTGTCGCTGGATGCGGAACGCCAGGTCACCCACGTGAACCACGCGCTGCTGCGTATGTTTCATCCTGTGGGATCGGAATCCAGCGTGCTTGAAGGATTGATCGGCGCTGAACTTCGCGACGTGTTCCCTGGAGAGATCCTCGAGGATCTCGAGCCGCTATTGCGGCGTGCCGAGCGCATGAGTACAACCACTACGCAGTTGGAAATGGTTCTGCAGCCAACGAAACTCAACGTTGCGGTCACGGTGGCAACTCTTCAGCACGAGGGTCAGAGTTTGGGGTATGTGCTGGTATTTGAAGATTTGTCCGATCTGCTCAAGGCGCAGAAGCAAGCCGCCTGGCGGGAAGTGGCAAGGCGTGTGGCGCATGAAATAAAGAATCCCCTCACCCCGATTGCGCTCTCGGCAGAACGGATCCGGCGCCATCTGGAGCGTGGCACACGCCTGGATCCGGGATCGATGCACGTGCTTGATGATTGTGCCGCAACCATTGCGGCATCGGTGGAGACCGTGCGTACTTTGGTGGACGAGTTTTCAACTCTGGCTCGCTTTCCGACCGCCAAGCCTCAGCCGGCTAACATCAATTCAATCGTGGAGAGTACATTGGCCATGTTCAATGGCCGCCTGGACAACATTGGCGTACAGACTTTCCTCGCCCCCAATCTGCCGAACGTACTGGCCGATCCGGAAGCCATGAAGCGGGCATTGGCTAATCTGGTGGATAATGCCGCCGAAGCCATGCAAGATTCGCTGTTGCGCGAGATTCAGATATCCACCTCGCTGGTAGCCAGCCGCGACGCTGTCGAAGTCGCAGTTTCCGATACCGGCCATGGGGTCACGCAGGAATTGAAAGAACGGCTTTTTCTGCCTTACTTTTCCACTAAACAACGAGGGACGGGACTGGGCCTGGCCATCGTGAACCGCATCATCGAAGACCATCGCGGCTCCATTCGGGTAGAGGAAAACCGGCCGGTGGGAACGAAATTTGTGGTTGAGTTGCCGGTGGCTTCCGAAAACTTTGTCACGCCTACCGTCATCCAGCATGCATAGCATCCTCATCGTGGATGACGAATCCAGTATCCGGCAGTCACTTCGGGGTGTGCTGGAAGATGAAGGATATAAGACCTCGGTGGCGGAGAGCGGCGAGGCCTGTCTGGAGGTCCTGCGCAAGCGTCGCTTCGATGTTGTGCTACTGGATGTCTGGCTGCCCGGAATGGACGGGCTGGAGACCCTGGAGAAAATTCGGGAGACTGAGAATGCTCCCGAAGTCATCATGATTTCCGGGCACGGGACGATTGAGACCGCGGTCCGCGCCACTAAGCTGGGGGCATATGACTTTCTGGAGAAGCCCCTCTCCGTCGACAAAACCCTTATCCTGCTGAAGAACGCGATTGACTCTAAGCGTCTTCGCCTGGAAAACCGCGACCTCAAGAAGCAGCTCACACCGCGAAGCATCATCGTAGGCGAGAGTATCCCGATGAAGGCGCTGCGGCAGCAGATTCAACTCATGGCGCCTACCAATGGCCGGGTTCTTGTGTACGGCGAATCCGGCACTGGAAAGGAACTGGTAGCCCACGCCATCCACGCACAAAGCCTGCGGAAAGATGAGATGTTCGTGGAAGTAAACTGTGCGGCGATCCCTGAAGACCTGATTGAGACTGAACTGTTCGGCCATCGCAAAGGATCTTTTCCTGCGGCCACCGTAGAGAAGGAAGGCAAATTCCAGAAAGCGCACGGTGGCACTCTTTTCCTCGATGAAATCGGGGACATGAGCCTGAAGACTCAATCCAAGGTTTTGCGCACATTGGAGGAGCAACGCGTCACACCGGTTGGGAGCGATGAACCGATCATTGTCGACGCCCGAGTAATTGCTTCTACAAATAAAGATCTCGAAGAAGAAATCTCCAAGGGAAACTTTCGCGAAGATCTTTTCTATCGTCTGAACGTAATTCCCTTTTCCGTTCCTCCGCTGCGAGAACGTCAGGAGGACGTGCCTCTGCTGGCTCGTCACTTCCTCAAGGAATTCTCCGCGGCATACGGCCGGCGGCCACGCGAAATCAGTGACGATGCGATTGACACGCTGATGCGTTACTCATGGCCGGGCAACGTTCGTGAACTGCGCAACGTGATCGAGCGCATTGTCATCATGAATCCGACTACTATGCGTTTCGACCGCAAACACTTGCCGCCCTTGGTCCATAGGGATGGCAGTCGTGGCGCCCCAGGCAGCGAATTCTCTACCTTGCATCAGGCCCGCGCCGCCTACGAACGAGACTACATCCTGAAAAAGCTCGATGAGAACCACGGCAACGTCAGCCGCACTGCGGAGGTCCTGGGCCTGGAGCGCAGCCATCTGTACCGGAAGATGAAGACTTTGGGGATTGCTGCCAAGGAGTGAATGGTTTCTAGTTTCTGGGTTAACGTTTGATCATATGGATTTCGGTGCCGTTCTTGAGGAACTTCACTTCGTCCATGAGCTCATTGATGAGGAAAATTCCGCGGCCGTGCTCACTGTAAATGTTCTGCCCTTGCACCGGACAGGGGATCGCCGCGGGGTCAAATCCCTGGCCGGGATCCCGCACCACGATTAAGATTTGCTGTTTCTCATCACAGGCAACATCGCACTCGACAATCTTCGTGGGATCCGCCTTGGCACCGTGTACCACGGCATTGGCTAAGGCTTCGGTCAACGCCATCTCGATCGCATCTTCCTTGCCGGTGGCACATTGGGTCTGCTTTACGAGATCCATTACACCGCGAACTACGGGATCGATGGCATTCTTATCGGCTGCGAGTGTTACCCGCAGCTTCAAGATCAACTTCCCGGCTTCGAAATTACAAGTGGTTAGATCGGTGGACATGGGTCCGATAATCCGACTACCCTAGTAGCTACTCTGGATTCTACAAGATCACGCGGGCTAGCGACAGCAGCTTCTGTCCCCGGTGACCGAAGGACAGTTTTAGGCTGGTAGTCAAGGCTTTTCTGGTCCCGCCAGACGGGCCAACTCACGCCGCCAATCCAATTCTTGCACGAAATTGTGTGACTCTCGCCAGTCCGGCCTCACCTTGACGAAAAGCTCCAAAAACACCCGAGTGCCGACCATTTTTTCGATCTGGAGTCGGGCCGCTGTACCGATTTTCTTGAGCATCTGACCGCCCTTACCCACCAGAATCCTCTTTTGCCCTTCCCGTTCACAGTAGATCGCAGCCGCAATCCGCGCCAGTTTCGCCCCCTCCTCAAATTGTTCGATCAAGACGGTGGTGGCATGTGGGACCTCTTCGCTGGTCGCCATCAAAACCTGCTCGCGGATAGCTTCAGCCACCATGAAGCGGATGGGTTGATCCGTCACCTGGTCATCCGGAAAATAATGTGGTCCTTCCAGCAAGGTTTCGATCAGTTTATCCAGAAGAAGATTGAGGCCTTCACCTTTTAGCGCAGACATTGGAATGACTTCTTTGAAAGGGTACAGGCTGCGATATGCCTCAATGACGGGGAGGAGCTTTCCTTTTTCGCGTAGCAAATCAATTTTGTTCAGCAGCAGAAAGACCGGCGTTTGTGCCTTCCGCAGAATATCCAGCACGATCTGATCGTCAGCTGAATGCTTCCGTGTTGCATCCACCATCCATAGGACGAGGTTGCAGCCTTGCATGGCTTCGCGCACGTCTCCCATCATTTTGCGACCCAACGAACTGTCCGGCTTATGCACTCCTGGGGTGTCAACGAGGATAACTTGTGCTGCCGGTCTTCCCTTCTTTCTGGGAATGTGGACGATCCCGAGAATGCGGTTACGCGTGGTCTGCGGTTTGGGACTGATAATCGCTAACTTCTGGCCGACGAGTTTATTCAACAAAGTGGATTTGCCGGCATTGGGACGGCCAAGGATGCAAACGAATCCGGAGCGAAAAGACATCTGGCAGGACTATATCAGCTTCATCTGTCGCGGTTGCGCTACCGAGATGCGCACGCGCTCGACGCGCCGCTGAGTGGCCTCCAGCACTTCGAAGCGCAACCCGTCGTCTTCGATTACTTCGCCCTTCCGCGGAATGCGGCCGGCCAGTTCGCTTACCAGTCCTGCTACCGTGGCCGACTCTTTATCTTCGGGACGGACGCCTAGCAATTCACCGAGCCGGTCCACGTCCATGTTGCCGGGCACGATATAGGAATGATCGCTTTCCCGGATGACTTCGGCTTTTTCGTGCTCGTCGCGAATCTCTCCGACGATTTCTTCCACCAGGTCTTCGATGGTAACCAGTCCTGCAACCCCGCCATACTCGTCTACGACGATGGCCATGCGGATGTTATTGTTCTGCATCTCGCGCAGCAAATCACTACCCTGCTTGCTTTCGGGAACAAAATACATGTCCTTGCGCATCAGAGAGTCTACGGTACGGGTGTGAGCTTCGCTGTCCGGCACCTGTAAGACGTCCTGAGCGTGGACGATGCCAACGATGTTGTGAATGGTTCCATCGAAAACCGGGACACGGGAGAATGGCTGGGCACGCAACAGTTCAATGAATTGCTCTACCGTGGTGTTCGTCGGGACGGCGACAATTTCCGGCCGCGGCTTCATCGCTTCCCGTACGGTTTTCTCCCCGAACTCGACCACTGACTGGATTAAATCGCGATTGCTTTCGTGGAGAATGCCTTCTTCCCGGCCTGCCTCAATCAGCGCGTCCACTGCTTCAGTGTGAGTCTCGGGCTGCTCCTCTGAATGTTCCCGGGTCAAAGCTGCGACCGACTGCAAGAAACCCAACACCAGAGTTACGGGCAAGACAACGTAAATAAGAATTCGCAGCAACAGCGTCCAGCGGGCCAGCCACTGACCCTTAGTGCGCGAGAAGAATACAAATGGCAGAAAGCGATTGAACACAATGACGATCAGGATGAGGCTCAAGATGATTTCCAGAATCTCGTGCCCGCTCCAATCCTGATCGCGGAACACCGCGTAGCCCAACAGCAAAGCGATTGAAGCGGTGATCAATTGCGTCAGGATCGCCATGGAAAGCGCGGCACGATTTCGGCTCACGCCAAGTTTGGGTTCGACCTTCTGTTCAAAGGCGTTGAGGTTGTCCTGAAACTCGCGGGACAGGAATCTGCCGATTTCGGTATAGAGACGGTCGACATAGGAAACGAGGGTCAGCACGCCAAGAAGCAGCACAATCGCGATGGCAATGGCGAAGTTCATCGTACCTGCGTCACACGGCCTTTGCCGGCGGCCCTTGCTATTGAGAATTTATGGCTTGAAGAAAGCGGCGGGGCGACGCGCTTACGTGCACTCTTTCGTTGCATCGTGGTTACGGGTGAACGCGCCTTGCGCCCGGCGCCGGCCACTTCGGGCTGGCGGCTTCTGTCAATCAAGCCCACTGGCAGATGCAGAGCCTTCCTCAGGCGCTCTTCTGTATGCGCCATCTCGCCATGATCGCGTTCGTGATCATACCCGGCGAGATGCAACATTCCGTGCAACGCCAGAATTTTGATCTCTTCCGCCGGCGAGTGTCCGAGCAGGCGCGCATTGTGGGCCGCCATCTCTGCTGAAATTGCCACATCACCGGCGAATGCATTCCCCACACCGAAGAGGGGTGGGAAAGACAGCACATCGGTCGGCCTGTCTTTTCCGCGAAAACGGCTGTTCAATGCCCGCAATTCCGAATTGCTGGTAAGCAGCACGTTCACCGCTCCACGCAAACGGGCTGCGCGGCCGGCACGAGTGACAAATCGCGCCAAAGCGATTTCGCTTAGCCCTGCGACTCTTTTTCGAACAATGACCAAGGTTTGTTCCTGGGAAATGCTTCGATCCTCTTGTTCCAAATAAATAGGAGAGCCGCTCCTGGCTCTCCTGGTCTCGAGGATTCTATTCCTTACTTTCCGCTTGCGCAGGATAGGTTGCAGTCTTTTCCTGAGGCAAGGAATCGCTCACTGCGGGCTTTCCATTGGCGCCGCTGCGGGATTCGAGCAGCACAGCTTGCTCTTCCGCCACCCGAGTTTTGAACTCGTCGTAGGCGCGGATGATGCGCTGCACCAGGTGATGCCGCACCACATCGCCTTCGTCGAAGTATACGAACGTTAGACCGTCCACGTGTTTCAAAACGTCGGCCGCTTCGAGGAGACCACTGCGCCGCGCATTTGGCAGATCAATCTGCGTGACGTCGCCAGTAATGACGGCTTTGGAGTTGAATCCCAAGCGAGTGACGAACATTTTCATCTGCTCTGAGGTCGTGTTCTGCGCCTCGTCTAGAATTACAAAAGAATCGTTCAGGGTGCGGCCCCGCATGAAGGCGATCGGCGCTATCTCGATCACATTCTTTTCCAGATAACGATCTACCTTCTCAGGTTCGAGCATGTCATAGAGCGCGTCGTACAAGGGCCGCAGATACGGATCAATCTTGTCCTGTAGGGTTCCGGGTAGGAAACCCAAGCGCTCGCCAGCTTCCACGGCCGGACGCGCCAGGATAATCCGGTTCACCCGTTTCGACAGCAGTGCGGAAATCGCCATAGCGACCGCAAGGTACGTTTTACCCGTGCCGGCAGGGCCGATGCCGAACACCATGTCGTGCTTCTCAATGGCTTCGAGATAGCGTCGCTGGTTGACGCTCTTAGGTTGCACCGTCCGACGGCCGAGCGAGCGTTGCCGTCCCGCTTCCGCCAAACCACGCAGTGTGGTCTTGGGATCGGCCATTAAAACGCGTAGCATGCTGTTCAAATCGCCATTGTTAAACGTAAAGCCGGAGCGTTGCAGGTGATCGTAATCGAAAAAAACTTGCTCGGCCCGAGCCACATCGCGCGCGGCTCCCTCCAGTTCAATGGAATCGGAGCGGAGGTCGATGCCGATGTTCAGACCGTCTTCCAGCACGTGTAAGTTCTCGTCCCGTGTGCCGAATAAGGTTTCAATGTTAGGGGTGATATCGATCTTCTTCTTCATTCAGTTATAGGGCGCTTCCCTCCCGCCTGGATGTCTTTGTGCCAGAGGATTTTGGGTGTCCAGGCATAGCCCCGCCCCTTCCGGGGCCGCCAAGCCCGTTTACGCACAAACTATTCTGCTGTCTGGAGATAAAACCAGTCGAGGTGCTCGCTCCCGAGGTGCAAGCAACAACCATTGGGTTTAGGGTACCCCCGTCCTTAGATGGGAGTCAATGGCCGCCCGATGCCCAGTAACAGTCGAGATCGTGAGACTCAGAAAGTCCAAGAAAACACTTATCGCAGTACCGAAGCTGGTGGGTCCGATCACTAGGCTCCTTGTCCTCTGCCCTCTGCAGTTGCGGCGGGCACGGCACGGGTTCGGGCCCACTTTCTGAGTGCCTGAATTTCTTCCGCTCGGGTGGTGGAGAGTGGCACCGTGGCTTTCAAGGCATCGAGAAGTCCTTGCGTCGAAACCTGCTGCTTACTGGAGAAGGCTGCATACATAGCGGTCTGCACTGCGGCATCAATTTCCGCGCCGGAATATCCTTCCGCGGCTGCCGCGACTCGCTCTAAATCAAACTCCGCCGGATTTCGTTTCCGCCGTACCAACTGAATCCCAAAGATCTGCTTGCGCTCGGTCTGATTTGGCAAGTCTACGAAAAACAACTCGTCGAAACGTCCTTTGCGGATCAGCTCCGGCGGCAACCCAGTCACGTTGTTGCAGGTGGCAGCGACGAATACCGGTGCCTTTCGATCCTGCATCCAGGATAGAAATGCGGCCAGAATTCGCGAGGACACGCCGGCGTCCACCGACGCCGAATCCGGCTGGCTTCCAGCAAAGACTTTTTCCAGCTCATCAATCCACAGCACACACGGCGCCAGTCCTTCGGCCACTTTAAAAACTTTCTGAATGTGTTTCTCGGTTTCTCCGATGTACTTGTCGAAGATGGCAGCACTGTCGAATTTCACCAGGGGAATCTTCCACTCTCCAGCCACAGCTCTGGCACACAGGCTCTTGCCGCAGCCCTGGATGCCGAGAACAATCATTCCGCGCGGCGGCTCCAATCCGAATTCCCGGGCTGATTCTTCCCAAGCGCCGCGGCGTTGCGCCAGCCAGCGTTTCAGATTGTCCAGACCACCCACACTGGACATGTTGTCGGAAGCATCGATGAACTCCAGCATGCCGGAGTGACGCAGCAATTCTTTCTTGGCTTCGAGTACATCTGTGATTGTCTCCGGACAGAGCGCATAACGGCGAACGAGGGCTTGAGAAACCGCTCTCTCCGCTTCTTCCTCGGTCAGACCACGCAGGTTGTTGGCTACGGCGTCCACTCCGGACGCATCCAGCGTGCGTTTCACTACGTAAGTCTTTGTCTTTGCCAGCCTGTTGAATGTCTCGTCGATAATCTGCAGTAATCGCTCCCGTCCGGGTAAAGGTAAATCGAGATATTCGATCAGGCCGGTCAACTCCGGAGGCATCGCAATCGACGGTGTGGTGAGAATCAACGTCCGCCGATTGGCTGAAAACTTCTGCCCCACATCACGGAGACGCCGGACAATGACCGGGCTGTCCATGTGACGATGAAAATCCTTAAGAATGAAGACGGCTTCCAGCGTCATGCTTTCCAAGTTGGCCAAAGCCTGCACTGGATCCTGCGTGTTATAGACGGCGGATTTGCTGGACTCTGGGGCGTCAGGATTCGCAGCATGTCGAGCCGCATTGATTCGCATCTGCAGATCGGCTCCTGGAATAGCAGGTACGTTGCTGCCGGAGCGGACCAGCCCGTCGGCGATACTCCACTCAAAGACCGCCATGTTCAGTTCGGCGCAGGCGGCGCACACCAGGCCCACAGCGCGCGTTTCCTCGACCGTCTCCATCACGACGATCGGGGTGGAAGAGTTGATCAGGATTTTGAGGCGCTCAAGCGCATCCGGCATATGGGTTTGACCAGTCGCAACTTACTACCGTAAAATAGTTTAGTCGGTATTCCACCCGAACTTCTCTTTCTAGAGAAAGCCCACAGAAACGAAGGTAACGAAGCCAGATGGCAAACCATTTTTCGGCGCTGAAACGCGCCCGTCAGACTGAGAAACGCACCGTCCGCAACCGCAACAATCGGTCGCGCCTGCGCGGCGCTCTGCGCGAACTACGCGAATCGCTGGCCAAAGGCGATAAGAAGTCAGCCGAGCAAGTATTTCGCGAGACTGTTTCGGCGCTCGATAAGGCGATTCAGAAGGGTGTTATTCACGAGAACACTGCGTCGCGGTACAAGTCCCGGCTACGGGTAAGGGTGAATGCGCTGAAGTAGGCGGGTGTCAGGTCTCAGGTCTCGGATGTCAGGTCTGAATTCCGGTCTGTCGTATCCTTTTGGTTTCGTCAGAGAACAATCTGGAAATACTTCTGTAAAGCGGCTCGCCACTCTTCTTCTGATTTCAGCATTCTCTCTTCCCGATGACTTCGCCGCGTGATGATCAACTTCCGATCGGCCAGCGTGATCCGTCCGTCGGATGTGGCTTTGCTGCAGATTCTTTTGCGCGTGAACGGTGATTCCGGCGAAGTCTGATGAAAGTGGCACATGGGTGCGAACTCGTTCAAGCGTCGAGCGACGAGAGAAAAAGTGTACTCGCCTTTCCAGCTTCCTTCCGGTTGAGCTCTTTCTAGGTGATACGAATCCCCTTCCTCTCTGATACGGAACTTCTGTCCATCCTGTAATTGCTCGGGGCCCGGTTGCAATCGTAAAGGTTCCAGGAAGCAATCTCCGAAACCCACATCCGCCAGCCAGGGCTTGTCAAGGTCCACACGCAGCGTCATATGATCGAATTCGGGCGTTTCCGTTCCATCTTCGCGCGGGACACGGGCGGAAAGCAGAGAGACTTCAAATCGCAGCCCACGCAGTAATGCGGCGAAAGCGCCGTTCATTTCGTAACAGAAGCCGCCACGATTGCGGTCAACGATCTTGCGCAGGAACGCGTCTTCTTCACAGACAATCTTCGTGGCCCGTGCGATGTCCAAGTTTTCGAAAGGAACGGTCAGCAGGTGTCGGCGGTGAATCGCGCGTAAAACCTCTGCTGTGGGGGTTGTGGGTCCGGTGTATCCAATGCGGGCAAGATACGAAGCTAGGTTGAGCATGATGCCTTGAAAAAACTCGACGTGCCAGTCGCCGACTTACACCGGCAACTCTTCCTGGGACCACCCGGGCACCTCTGGCTTCGGTTCCGTGGTCAGGTCGAGCACCAATTTCTCCAGCATCATGCGCTTGCTTGGGGGATTGGAACGTAATGCTAGGTCGGCTTTTGCGATCAGACGGATGGCCCGCGTCAGTTCGCGTTTGGACTTGTAACGGCGGGCCTGCCGGATGATGTCTTCGGCGGCAAAGGGAGGTACGCGGAAGCCCTGCCACAACGCGGCCCATAGCATGCGCTGATCGCGGACGTTGCGTTCCAAAATCACCAACATCTGACGGAACGTTTTCGCCAGCATGTAAAGATGGCCGATAGCCGCTTCGTCACCATCGCCGGTGGAGAGGATCGCGTCCAGCATCTCTAGCGCACGTATGCGATCTTTGGAGGAGATGGCATCGGTCAGTTCATAGAGCGATCTTTGTTTAGCGGCCAGCACCATGGTTTCGACGTCGCCCAGGGTAATGCGTTTTTTCTCGCCGACATAAAGAATCAGTTTCTCCAGTTCGTTGGAGATCATCATCATGTCGCCACCGAGAGCGTCCACCAGCTCACGCGCTGCATCAGGATCAATCTTCACTGACTGCAGGGAGCAATATTCGCCGATCCAACGTACGGCTTCGCTTTCTTCCACGCGCGCCAGTTCGACGATGGCACAATACTCGCCCATTGATTCCCGAATGCGTTCGTAACGCTCCTTATCAGTTAGATCCATGCGGCGAGGGTCGGCGGGGATACTGATATGGTCGGCCACAAAAATCAGGACGGCAGCCGGGTTCGGATCCTTGCAGTAAGCCTCGATAGCATCGAGTTTGTCCTGGTTCGATCCACGCCCGAATAAGTTCTTCACCCCGCGAACAAAAAACACCTGAAAAGGCGCCACCAGTGATGGGGTGCGCGCGCGATCAAGGATCTCCGTCAGGTCGGTTTCCGACAGATCAAAGTCGAATAGGCTGAAATCGCGCAAATCGGGCGGCACCAGATGTTCGAGAATTGCTTCGCGGCAACGCTTGCGAAAAAAAACTTCGTCTCCAACGAATACATATGCAGGCCGCAGCTTGTGAGCTTCCACCTCCGATACGAAGCGGTCAGCCTGCGCGAAGGCGCGCATCAAAATCCCTCCAGAATGTTGCTCACCAGAGTGCGGGCGAACTCGCGCGACAACCGTTGCATGGCGGGAGAATCTTCCTCAAAAAAGCTGGAGAGTTCACGCGATACCTGGTATTGCTCACGAAACACGTATGACGGATTCTGATAGAGAACCTTACCCTGTTTGTCGGTCAACGAAACTCTCATGCCGACGACCACTAGCACACTAGCCGCGCGCCCCGTTTGTGAGTCGTAAGTAAGAGGAGAAGCATAGCTGGAAACGACGGTGCCGCTCAATGTCGCATCGGCAGCCTGATTCGGCACATTTAGGACTTGATAGTGAGTGCGTGCCACCATTTCTCGGACCACCGCTGCGGTGAGCATCTGCTCGATTTTGTAAGTCTGGGTATCGTTGACAAATGCGGGAATGGCAATCGTCCTGACGTTATCGGGAAGCTGAACGCCGTGTCCGGCGGTGTGATAGCCGCAGCCTGTGAAGCAAATGCAAACCGCCACTGCCCAGCCCCCCAGCCAGTTCTTCACTGGATTTTCCCTTTGGGCCGGCTTGCGGCCATGGTCTCCGCACACTCGACCGCCGTCGACGCCGCGATCCGCAGATTATCCGAGGCCGCCCAGAGCCAGAAACGGTTTGCGCTATTTGGGTCAGGAACAATGGACAACAGCACATCTCCCTGGCCCGCAGCGTTCACATTCGTGGGCACCTCCTGGGCCGGAAGCGGGATGTGCACATGTTCACCGGCCAGCGCCTGCGATAACGTGGCCAATTCCATAGCTTGTTCCATTTCAATATGAACCGCGAAAGCGTGCCCATGAAATACGGGGGCCTGCACCAGCAGCAGTGACGGGAGCGGCGCATCCTTGCCTGCGATTCGCTGGTAGTGCTTCAGCACTCGATGTTCTATGGTGGCCAAGGCGGGAGCCGCCTGCTGTCCGTAGCGGCTTACCATATTGAAAGCCACCTGAACGTCGAACACATTCTTAGGCAGTTGCTGGAACGAGAGCAGATTCACCGTCTGCTCGTGCAGTTCGTCCATCCCCTTTTGTCCATGCTCGGACGCAGGCTCGTACACGGTTGCCACCGCGCGCTTGACCTTGCCGGCCCGGTGCGCTCGCAACAGAATAAGCGCCAGCACCACGGCAGCGGGATGCGCTACCACCGATGGTCCGGGCTGCAATTCGACGGTTAGCGCCTGGCCCAACTGGCGTTCGATCCAAGGAGACCGGACCACTGCGTCGGGTTCATCCTCCAGCGCGTAGGAAAGATCCACGATCGCGCTGCCTGCCTTGCGGGCTGTCTTCCAATTTCTGCGGGTGCAGTCCGGATCCGACGCGAAAAACGTGAAATCAATCTTGTCGAACTGTTCCGTTCGGACGCTCTGGATGAAAGTAATCTCATCCTTCAGGGTCTCAAGTTGTCCCAGAGATTCATCGTCGTCCAAAAGTTTGATATCCAGCGACGGGAAATTGCGGTCACTGAGCACCTCCGCAACTTCTTTTCCCTTGAGCGTGCCCGCACCTACAATCGCAAGACGATAAAAGTTGCCACCCCGCATGGGTTCGGTATGCGCGAGTGCCGTGGATTTTGCGTGGGAACTCATGAAGTCTGCGAAGCCTCCTTGTACGCCGGAGGCGATGGCGGGCCGCCCTTACGCCGGAAAATCCATTGCAAACGCCAGACTACACCCGAGAACATGTAGAGCAGCGCAATCGCGAACAGCACCCACTGAGAGAAATACCAGATAGCGGCAAACAACAGGCCGAAAAGAATAATAAGTTGGAATGGTTGTCGCGAACGGAAATCGATGTCTTTGAAGCTATAGAAGCGCCAGGTGCTTACCATCAGGTATGCGACTGCGACCACCATCAACATCCAGGTAACGGCAGTCCACCAGGATGCGATTGGGTCTCCACCAGAAAAATGCACTACTGCGGCAATCACTCCGGCGCCGGCGGGAATCGGCATGCCCACGAAATACTTTTTTCCCGGACGCCCCGGGTTTGAGGGTTGTGGGTTGGCCGTAATGTTAAAGCGGGCCAGGCGACTAGTACCGGCCATGAGGAAGAGAAAACTGGCGATCGCGCCCAATTGTCCCAGCTTGCTCAACAACTGGGGTGCTAATACGGCGGGCAACTGGCGGAAACCCCAGCTCCAGGCCAACATGGCCGGGGCTACTCCGAAGGTAATGACATCGGCGAGTGAATCCAGTTCCCTGCCAAAATCGCTGCTGGTTTTGGTCATCCGGGCAATGCGGCCGTCGAGGCCATCAAACAACACGGCAAAGCCGATCGCTTTGGCGGCGTTATCGAAGTGCCAGAAGTCGGTGAAATTGCCGTGCGTGACCTGCAGAATGGCATAATAGCCCGCCGCAATATTCGCGGTGGTGAACAGGGATGGGAGGATGTACATCCCCTTACGAAGTTTTCGCGGAGGACGATCTTCCTGTCGTCGCCTTGGAATCTCGGAAAATTCCGGATCCATCAGAACGCTCCTTGTCGAATCTGTTCAGCCCCAACCACCGCAAGTTCGGGAGCAGGCGGCATAAGCGCCAGCACACTGCTTCCACCTTTTACCCGGTCTCCGATCTTCACTTGCAAACTGGCGGAGGAGTCAAGAAAAACATCCACTCGCGAGCCGAACTTGATCAGTCCGACTCGCTCTCCGCGTTCTACCCGATCGCCTGCTTTTTTCGTGAACACAATCCGACGCGCCAGAAGCCCCGCGATTTGCTTGAACGTTACTCGTTGTCCTTCGCCTTCGACTTTGACGATGTTTTGTTCATTCTGTTCCGCGGAAGTCAAATTCATGGCGTTCCTGAACTTTCCCGTTTGATAGCGGACTTCCCGGATTATCCCAGCGGTCGGAGAACGGTTCACATGAACATCGAAAACGTTAAGAAAAATACTGATGCGTGTTTGCCGGACACCATTTTCCGTCACCGGCCAGATTCCTGTAACTTTTCCATCGGCAGGCGACACCACTGCCCCCGGCGTGTCAGGAATCGCCCGCTCCGGATCACGGAAGAACCACAGAAAAAAAGCTGCCAAAACTAGTGCGGGCAACGCCCAGAATGCACCCACGAGCCAGCCCAGGAGCACAGCTGCGAACACAAGGGTTAGCGCGTAATAGTAGCCGTCAGGCACCATGGGGAGATACAAGAATTATAGTGCAGGGCTACAGGGTGCATGGCCTTTCATGTTAAATGCCAATAAAAAAGGCGCTTATGAGCGCCGTTGATTTAAGCAAATGAACCCTTTGGCGGCTTCGCCGCGCCACGTCTGGACAGGAATTAAGCGACCTGATGCTGCCGATACTGGCGCTCGATCGATTCCATTTGATCTTTCAGGCGCAGTTTCAGCTTCTTCAGCCGGACTTCTTCCAACTTTTCATCTTCGGTGAGATATCGCTTTTGGGTGAGTGAATCAAGACGTTGTGCGTATTGGGTATGTTCCTGCGCCAGCTTTTGAAATTCCTCGTGGCTGGCCAGGAGCTGGTCCCTCGGAGTTAGCATCCAGCAGACCTCCTGCCCTGATTTCAGGTCTAAACTAACATACGACTTATGCTGGTTCAATCCCAAATTCCATACTTTGATAACAAAAGTTGCACAAGAAACGAGGCAAATCACGCAAAGTAAAGACAATATGTGAGGGCGTCCTCGTCTGGACCGCGGTAGTACCCTTTGCGACGGCCGGATTGGACGAAAGCCCATTTTTCGTATAGCGCTCGGGCCGCGTGGTTGGACTCCCGCACCTCTAAAAACACCATTTCCGCGCCCGTACCCCGCGCCCGATCGAGAAACTCGCCCAGCAGACGTGTGCCGAGACCGTGCCGTCGAGCCGGACCCGAGACTGCCATGTTTTCAATTTCCCATTCTTTGTCCAGCGGCCTTGCCACCAGAAAGCCCTGTATACCGTCTCTTTCGATAACCAGCGCCTCCCGGCGTGGTTCATTGGTTGCGAAGACTTGTTCGTATTGCTGCTGCGACCAGTGTGCTGCTGTTACTGCATGTTTCTCCAGGGTAATCATGGCGGGAATGTCAGCGGAGGTGGCGGCACGGACTAGCAAAGAGTTTCTAGTTTCTAGTTCTAGATTAAAAGCTAAGAACGGCCTTTCGAGAAAATCTCTGCATCGGACCGGCGGATGTAGTTGGCTTCCAGCGCTTCCGGTGAAACAGTTTCGCCGGCTAAAATCTTTTTCCAACCTTGATGGGCAACTGCGTCACTCTGCTGAGCTGGGACTTCCACCGCCCGGACTCCTTTTGCAACTAGGGTTTCGGCGATGCTCTTCTCAGGCGTCACTAACGCCGGACCGCCATCCGTCGCGGCCAACGAGTCCAGCTTGATGAGTCTCTCATCGATCATGGTTGCGCGTTCATCCGAGACTTCGTACTGGCCCGCGTAGACTTCGCCTCGGCCCGCCTCAAGGACAGCAAGTACTCTTCCCTTCGTTCCGCCGGCTATGGCCACTACCTCCAGCAGTGACACAGTTGCGATCGGCTTCGCAAGGATTTCCGCCAAGCCTTTGATCGCAGCCAATCCCACTCGCAAACCTGTGAACGAACCCGGGCCGGAGGCAACCGCGAAGGCGTCGATGTCCTGCTTTTTGAAACCATGTTTCGAGAGAAGCGCTGCGATCTGTGGCACCAGTTGCGCTGAGAATGTTCCCCCGGCCAGGGGAACGACTTCGATAACGTCGCACGTTCCGTTATTCAAACCGTGCGCCAGTGCGATGCTGCCCTGCTTGCCCGAAGTGTCCGCCGCGAGAATAAGCATGAAACTCCGACGACGCTTTCAATCGGCAGAAGGTCTGGTTGGGCGGTCGCCGTCTTCCACCAACTCCAGCAAAACTCCACCCGCGCTCGAAGGATGCACAAATACAAAACGATGTCCGCCGGCACCGATCTTCATCTCTTCTGAAATCAGCCGCACTCCGTCTTTCTTCAAGCGCTCGACAGCAGCTGCGAGATCCGGCACCCGCAACGAAACGTGATGCAGGCCCTCGCCGCGTTTGGCAATAAATCTCGCAATTGGGGAATTCTCCGAAAGGGGCTCCAGCAGCTCCAGGCGCGTTTCTCCGACCGGTACCATCACCAATCGGACTTGTTCGGATTCGACAACTTCTTCGGCTGAAATAGTCAAACCCAATTTTTCATAGATGCCTTTTGCCGCGGCCAGCGATCTCACGGCGATCCCGAGATGGTCGATGGAAAACATCAGTGCCGCCGTCCTTGGACAATTTCTTCTACCAGAGTATAGGGATCGCGTTTGTGCTCGGCGACTTCGGCTGCATATTGTGCCATTTCACCCTCCCCTAATTGATCCCGCGCTTTTTCCAGCATCGCGTCACGAAGCATTTCGACCAGACGAGCCTGCCAGTTCTGGATGTTCCGCTTGAGCAGCAAGTTTTCCCGTTGCAGATGGGTCTGGTAGTCCCGAATGGCCGCGGCGAGTTCCGGGATGCCGGTGCCGTCCGTGGCCACTGTCTTCACAATGGGTGGTGTCCAGTTGTCGCCGCGCACGGCCAGGGACTGCAAGGCGCGAATCTCACGTTCCACTCGCTCAGCGCCTTCGCGGTCGCTCTTGTTGATAACAAAAATGTCGGCAATTTCCATGATGCCGGCTTTGATGCTCTGCACATCATCGCCCATGCCGGGGACCAGAATTACAACCGTAATATTTGCGAGTCGCACGATGTCCACTTCATCCTGCCCAACGCCTACGGTTTCGATCATGATCAAGTCTCGACCGGAAGCGCCCAGGATGGTAGAGACATCGGCGGTAGTCCGCGCCAAGCCGCCTAGCGAGCCGCGCGTCGCCATGCTGCGAATATAGATGCCGGCGTCGAGGACTGGTTGGGTCAACGGCGATGATGCCGATGCTCAGGCCATCTTTGCGATAGTACCGGGCCAATTGATCTACCAGAGTGCTCTTCCCCGCCCCTGGCGGCCCCGTCAGGCCGAGAATCCGCGCTCGGCCGCTGTATGGAAAGGCGGCCTTCAACAGCTCAGACCAGCCCCTGCTGTGGTTCTCCACAACGCTGATAGCACGGGCCAAGGCACGCGCATCACCAGCACGCAGTTGCTCAATCCACGTTTGGATTTCTGGATTCAAACTGCTCAGTGTAAAGCAGCGGCAGGACAGGATGGAACTTCTAAAGTCATCCGCCTGCCTAGGGCACAGCGTGGAAGTCGCACAAGCCATTCTGATTCTGATCGGGAACATCTGCGGGAGGCGTCATCCAGGGAGGATTTGTAAAATCGAAAAACTCTGTCATATCCATCTGGGCGGCGTCCCGCTTGGTCAGGCTGCCCAGTTGGAAGCGAGTCTCGATCAGCTTAAGAATTGCAGTGAAATCCGCTGTGTGGTGGGAAACAAAATTTTTTCTAGTGAACGCTGAGACCACCAACAAAGGTACCCGGAACCCAGTGAAGTTAAAATCACAATTGGGGCCGGTAACTTTGCTGCAAACGTCGTTCGGTCCTATATCAATAGGGGCGGTGTCGCCGGGATGGGTTGCAGGCTGGGGAGAGACGTGATCGTAGAAACTGCCAAATTCGTCGTACGTGAGAATGAACACCGAATCCTTCCACGACGAACTTTGCATCAAGCCTTTGATAATGTCATGCACATGCTGGGCGCCGGCCTGAATACTTTTGCCATTGCCGGGGTGCTCATCCAAACCTGATTTGTAACCTGGCTCAATCATGGCCACGGCTGGCAAAGTTCCATTGGCCAGATCATTGTAATAGTCGGAGAGGGGGTGGATGTTGGCGGTGTGTTGTGAGGCGAAAGGCTGGAAATTTCCTATGAACGCCGTGCCCGGATCGGTTTCGTAAATCTTCCATGAGATACCGGCTGATTCCAACAACTCAAATATTGTTTTATTAGGCAGCGGCGTCTGGGGAGGATTAACGTGTCCTGCCGAGGTGGCCGCCAGTAAATATAGGCGGTTGAGCTGCGTCCGGCTCATTACCGGGGCAAACCAGCGGTCCGACGTCGCGAATTTCGTCGCCATATAGTAGTAATAGTTCAAATCATTGCCATCGTAATAGCCCATGGCGCGCAAGCCCTGCTGATCAAAGATGGGTGCGTCCGGGGGGCCGGCAGTCTGAGAAAAATGTGCAGCGGTATGTACAAAGCCATCTCCGGCCCAAGGCCCGACCGGGTTATTCACATTCCAATCGACATGGCTTTCATTCCAGCCTGGACTTAGATTTTGCACGCAAACCGTTCGTAAATGAAAAGCATTCACCGTGCTCAGGCCGTCGAAACTGGGATTGGACGCGTTGCTGGGAAGCCCATCGAACGTTTGGCTCGGATATCCATTAGCCTGCCAATACTCCGGTAGTTTTCCGAAATAGTGATCGAACCCGCGGTTCTCTTGCGCCATGAAAATAATGTGATTGACGGAGTCACTCAGTTGCCGGTTCGGCACAGGCTCAGTAGCAGCAGAAGCGCCGCTTAGGCCTTTGCAGCCGGTTTGCATCGTAAGCGCAAGGGCCAAGCCGATGAGCGCAATTGAAATCTCCCATCTATTCCAGATCCCCTGTAAACCCTGACCGCAAGGCTTTGTCATGTGAATGCTCCATCCACACTTCGAGAGTCCAATTTGAGTGGGGCTTGGATGAGAGTAGTAGGTGCAGAGTTGGCCCGCAGCGTATACGAGGGATTAGCTTCTGCGGGCACGGGGCCTGCTCGGAGTGGTAGGAAGGTTAGTCTTTAAGCAGTTGGCGGGCAATGACTAGTCGCTGGATCTCGCTTGTACCCTCGCCAATGGTGCATAGTTTTACATCTCGATAAAATTTCTCTGCTGGATAATCTTTGATAAACCCGTAGCCGCCATGGATTTGAACACCCTCGTTAGCACACCTTACGGCAACTTCACTGGCATAAAGCTTGGCCATGGATGACTCCAACGTGGTTTTCATTCCTGCGTCTTTCATGGACGCCGCACGTAGAGTCAGCAGCTTCGCGGCCTCAATTTCGGTGGCCATATCGGCTAGTTTCCATTGAATTGCCTGGAATTCGCTAATGGCCTTGCCAAACTGTTTGCGTTGTTTGGAATACTTCAGCGCCGCCTCATACGCACCTTCGGCCATGCCTAACGACAGCGCGGCAATGGAAATTCGGCCTCCGTCCAGGACTTGCATGGCGTCAATGAAGCCATCGCCTTCCTTGCCCACAAGATTTCCCGCTGGGATTACGCAATCTTCGAAGATTAATTCCGCGGTGTCGCTGGCCCGCAATCCAAGCTTGTTTTCTTTTTTGCCTGGCCGGAAGCCTTTGGTGCCCTTTTCAACTACAAAGGCGGAAAGCCCATGAGTGTGCGCCGCGCGGTCGGTTACTGCGATGACTACTACTACGTCGGCATAGTGCCCATTGGTGCAGAACGTCTTAGCTCCGTTCAGTACCCAGTTGCCGCCTCGACGCACGGCTGTCATGCGGGCGCTGCCGGCGTCCGATCCGGAAGAGGGTTCGGTCAGACCCCAGGCACCGATGTATTCACCTGTTGCCAGCTTGCTGATGTACTTCTTTTTCTGTTCTTCCGATCCTGCGAGAAAAATATGGTTTGAACACAATGAGGTATGTGCGGCCACAATAATGCCCACAGAGCCATCCACTTTTGAGAGTTCTTCGATAGCCGTGACGTATTCGACATAGCCCATTCCGGCGCCGCCGTACTCGGTTGGGAATACAGTTCCCAGCAATCCTAGCTTGCCTAATTCCTTAACGGTCGTCATGGGGAACTCGCTGGCTTCATCCCACTGCATCACGTTGGGAGCGATCTCGCGTTCCGCGAATTCGCGCACGCTCTTTTTAAGTTGAAGTTGTTCCTCGTTGAGTTGGAAATCCAAGCTTCCTCCGACGCGCTTCGATGGAAATTTGCCCTAGCTTAGCTAGGTGACGGCCGGCGCAATCACATGACGCCGAACTTTTTATTAGAACATAGCGATGGAAGATGAAGAAAACGTCAGACCGACCGGTTGGTTTTAATTTTGGCGAAAATTATCGGCGCAGCGCGCATCGAAGGCCCCATCCCAGTCCCCACCAAACGGCAGGCAGAAGGTAAATCGCCAGCACCAGGCCGGCCACCACTACTAACATCGTTCTCGCCCGGCGTATCGCTTGCTTTTGCGTATCCAACGCCTGCTGTTGATTTGCCAGCGCCAGTTTGTAGTTCTCGATATGTTGTTTCTGCAGATCCCGGATCTCTCCCAGGAGCGCGATGATCTGGTCCTCCGACATTGGAACGCCTCAGCGCCATGACACACTATTGTTGAGTTCGAAGGAAAGAGTGCGGAAGAACTAGACCGTTG
>MNGW01000164.1:0-7278 GCA_001918935.1 Acidobacteriales bacterium 13_1_40CM_3_55_5
GAAAAAGACACCGACCTCCGCATACTGACCGACCGCGATCCCGAGGCTCTGGAGGTTTACCGGCATTCATCCGCTCATCTGCTCGCTGCTGCCGTGCTTGAGCTTTTTCCCGAGACTAAGCTCGGCCATGGTCCGCCGACGGAAAGCGGTTTCTTCTACGACTTCTACCGTCCCACTCCGTTCAGCCCGGAGGATGTCGAGAAGATCGAAAAGAAAATGCAGGAACTGGTGCAGCAGAATATTCCGTATGCGCGGGAGTTTCTGCCACGCGATCAGGGACTGGCAGAGTTTAAAAAAGAAGGCGATTTCATGAAGTGCCATTTCATCGAGCAATTCACCAAGCCCGATGAAAAGATTTCCATTTATCGCACCGGCAAGTTTACTGACTTCTGCCGCGGGCCGCACATCCCATCCACGGGCAAAATCAAAGCTTTCAAGCTGCTGAATATTGCAGGCGCGTACTGGCTCGGCGACGAGAAGAATCCGCAACTGCAGCGTATCTACGGGACGTCCTTCTTTTCGAAGAAAGATCTGGATGATTATCTCCACAATATTGAGGAATCGAAGAAGCGCGATCATCGCGTGCTGGGCCAGCAGCTCGACCTCTTTTCCATTCAGGAGTTGGCCGGACCAGGACTGATTTTCTGGCACCCCAAGGGCGGAATCATTCGCAAGGAGATGGAAGACTGGATGCGCTCCGAGTACCTGCAGCGCGGCTACTCCCTGGTCTATACCCCGCACGTAGCGCGGCGTCAGCTCTGGCAAACTTCCGGCCACGAGGGCTACTACTCGCAGAATATGTTCGACGTCATGGAGCTCGACGATGCGGAATATCGCATGAAGCCCATGAATTGTCCCTTTCACATTCTTATTTATAAAGACTCTCTAAAGTCGTATCGCGACCTGCCAGTCCGTCTGGGAGAGCTCGGGACGGTGTATCGCTACGAGCGTTCCGGTGTGATGCATGGCTTGTTGCGTGTGCGCGGATTCACACAGGACGATGCCCACATTTTTTGTACTCCGGAGCAGATCGAAAATGAAATCATAGGCTGTATCGACTTCGCGCTGGAAGTTCTCAAAGACTTCGGCTTTGACCAGTTTCAAACCGAACTTTCCACCTGGGATTCCAAAGACCGCAAGAATTTTCTCGGCACCGAGGAGCAATGGGAGCTGGGTAATCGGTCACTAGAGAACGCGCTCAAGCGCCGAAATATTGAATACAAGGTCATCCCCGGCGAGGCCGCTTTCTACGGCCCCAAGATTGATGTGAAGCTGGTCGACGCCATCGGCCGTCCGTGGCAGCTTTGCACGATTCAATTCGATTTCAACCTGCCGCAGCGATTTGGTTTGGAGTATGTCGCTGAAGACGGCTCGCGCAAGCAGCCGCTGATGGTGCATCGCGCGCTTTACGGATCAGTGGAGCGCTTCTTCGGCGTGTTGATCGAGCACTACGCCGGCGCCTTTCCGGTCTGGTTGTCGCCCGTGCAGGCAGTCATGATACCCATCAGCGAGCGGCACGCAGCGTACGCGCAGAAAGTGGCGGATCAGCTCAAAGCGGCCGGTGTGCGCGTACACGTGGACGCGCGCAACGAGAAGATGAATGCCAAAATTCGCGAACATGCCATGCAGAAAGTTCCGTTCCTTCTAGTCATGGGCGACAAAGAGGCCGAAGCTGGAAGAGTGAATGTCCGCACGCGTGGCAAAGAGAAGACGGAAGACATGCCCGTGGCGGATTTCGTAGAAAAGATCAAGGGCTTAATCGCGGAGAAAAAGTCGACGCTTTAAGTTCTGGGCATTAGAATTTACTAGTGAGCACCACAATGGCAGAGAAGTGCACAGTATTCGAGAAGGTTTGGAACGAGCATGTAGTCTCAGTGCCGCCCGGCCGCCGGCCGCTTCTCTACATCGATCTGCACCTTGTGCACGAAGTGACTTCCCCCCAGGCATTCGACGGATTGCGCGCTGCTGGCCGCCGAGTTCGCCAGCCACAGCGAACGGTCGCCACCGTAGATCACAACATCCCTACTACTCCGCGAGGGATGCCCATCACCGATCCTATCGCCGCGAGGCAGATCGAAGCGCTGCAACACAATTGCCGTGAATTCGGAGTTCCGCTGTTCGACATCGACTCGCCCAATCAAGGCATCGTCCACGTCATCGGTCCGGAACTCGGACTCACTCAGCCCGGAATGACCATCGTTTGCGGTGACAGCCACACAAGTACTCACGGCGCATTTGGAGCGTTGGCGTTTGGCATCGGCACGTCGGAGGTGGAGCATGTGCTGGCCACACAGTGTCTGCCACAACGAAAACCGAAAACCATGCTGATAGATGTGCGCGGGACTTTGCCGGAAGGAGTAACTGCGAAAGACCTGGCGCTCGGAATCATCGGACAAATTGGGACCGATGGAGCTACGGGGCACGTAATCGAATACGCCGGCGAGGCGGTGCGCTCGCTCTCCATGGAAGGCCGCATGACGTTATGCAACATGAGCATTGAAGCAGGGGCCCGCGCCGGAATGGTTGCACCCGATGAAACCACGTTCCGCTACATAAAAGGCCGGCGCTTCGCTCCCGATGGGAATGAATGGGAGAAAATTGTGACGCGGTGGCGCGCCTTGCGTTCCGATACAGAAGCGCATTACGATAAAGTCATTGAAATTGACGCCGCCAAGCTCGCTCCATTTGTAACATGGGGAACAAATCCCGGCATGGTTGTACCGGTGAGTGGTCGCGTCCCCGAAATAAATGCATTAGAAACCGAGGCTGATCGTGGCGCTGCCCAGCGCATGCTCGACTACATGGGACTGAAACCCGGCACTCGCATCGAAGAGATTCCGGTTGATCGAGTGTTCATCGGTTCATGCACCAACTCTCGGTTGGAAGATTTACGCGCCGCCGCCCGTGTGGCCAGAGGACATCGGGTGAGCCCAAAAGTGCGGGCAATGGTCGTCCCGGGATCGCAAGCTGTGAAGCAGGCCGCCGAGCAGGAAGGCCTCGATAGAATTTTCCAGGAAGCCGGTTTCGAATGGCGCGAATCAGGGTGCTCGATGTGCCTGGGTATGAATCCCGACATCCTGCAGCCCGGCGAACGCTGTGCTTCCACCAGTAATCGAAACTTTGAAGGCCGCCAAGGCCGCGGCGGACGCACTCATCTCGTCAGTCCCATGATGGCCGCCGCGGCTGCTATTGCCGGACACTTTACCGACATCCGAAACTGGCGTTTTAACTGAACCACTGAGGACGAAATGCAACCTTTTCGCGTTCATCAGGGATTGATCGCGCCACTCGATCGAGCAAATGTGGACACCGACCAAATTATCCCCAAGCAGTTTCTTAAACGTATTGAGCGGACAGGTTTTGGCGAGTTCCTTTTTTACGATTGGCGGCACACTTCCGGGAGCGAACAGTTCGTGCTCGATGAGCCCCGCTATCGGAGCGCAAGCATTCTGCTCGCTGGCAAGAATTTTGGCTGTGGCTCCTCTCGCGAGCATGCGGTGTGGGCGTTAGCTGACTTCGGTTTCCGCGCCGTCATCGCGCCGTCCTTTGCAGACATCTTTGCTAACAATTGTCCAAAGAACGGCGTGCTCGCCGTGGTTCTGAGCGAGCAAGAAGTAGCTGAGCTACTCCGCCGGGCGGGCGAGTTTCCGAAGTATCAGGTGAAAGTGGATCTCGATCAGCTTCGCGTCACCGACGAGCGCGGATTTTCAGCTTCTTTCACCATCGACGATTTCACCCGCCATTGCCTGCTCGAAGGACTCGACGATATTGGATTGACCATGCAGCACGAGCGCGAGATTGCGGCGTACGAAGCACGGCATCCATTACCCTCAAGCGCCAAGCATCTGGGTCCTTAGCGCTTAGCATTTGGCACTTAGCATTTAGCCATTCCAGCGACTTGGGTAACGGAAATTCGCTAGCTACGTGCTAGTGCCGCTCTTTCCGTACATCCGCAAAAATTCGTTAAGCATCCGAAAACCCGTGCATAAACTAACGATAAAAACGCGAAAGAAGCGTGAAGTTGTTGACATCACCGACACTCTGGAAAGCTGGCTTGTCAAAAAATATCCGGAGAAACCCGGTATATGCAATCTACTGGTTCTGCATACCACGGCCGCTCTGACCACCGCCGATCTCGATCCCGGCACCGACCTCGACATGCTGGACGCATTTGAAGCGATGGTCCCCAAACTCCGCTATCGCCATCCTCACGACCCGGCCCATGTACCCGATCACATTCTGTCGTCGCTTATTGGCACCTCTGTGGCCATACCCTTTGAGCGCGGCAGGATGTTGCTCGGCACCTGGCAAAGAGTCGTTCTAATCGAACTGGATGGACCTCGGGAAAGAGAAATTGTTCTGACCATCACGCCTGAGCACTAGCCGAAATCGCCTATCTGCGCAGCCTCCGACCGCATTCTTCATCGCGATGTCATCAGAAATTCACCTGCTTGTAACACTGCTGTAACACATACCCACTAAAAGTGAAGGTCATTACTTCAGGAGGAAACATTCGAGTGCTACGGCGCATAAGCATTTTCTTGTTTTTACTCGCGATCCCCATGTGGGGAGACACTATCACGCTGAATGGGGCAGGCGCGACTTTTCCCTACCCCATGTATTCCAAGTGGTTCAGCGAATATAACAAGCTGCATCCCGACATTCAGTTCAACTACCAGTCTATCGGTAGCGGAGGCGGGATCCGCCAGGTCTTAGCGGGCACGGTTGATTTTGGCGCCACCGATGGCCCAATGACCGACGAGCAGCTGGCTCAGGCCAAAACCAAGATCCTGCACATTCCGACCGTCCTCGGCGCCGACGTTCCGGCGTACAACATTCCCGGTGTCACCGAAGAGTTGAAATTTACGCCGGAGCTGCTCGCCAATATTTTCCTGGGCAAGATTACGTCTTGGAATGATGCCGCGCTCGCCAAGGCAAATCCTGGAGTCAACCTGCCCAACCAGCCGATCATCGTCATTCATCGTTCTGATGGAAGTGGCACGACTTACATCTTTACCGACTATCTCTCAAAAGTAAGTACTGACTGGAAAAACCAGGTCGGCAAAGGTACCTCGGTGAAGTGGCCCGTCGGCTTGGGGGGCAAGGGCAATGAGGGCGTCGCCGGAATGATTCGACAGATGCAAGGCTCGATCGGATACGTGGAGCTGATCTACGCGGTAAACAATCACATCGCGTATGGCTCGGTTAAGAACGCTGGCGGACAGTTCGTGAAAGCAAGTCTCGAGAGTGTGACTGCGGCCGCGGCTTCAGTCAAAAGCATGCCAGCGGACTTCCGCGTTTCAATTACGAACGCTCCCGGCAAAGATGCTTATCCGATTGCCAGCTTTACCTGGCTGTTAATCCCGACCCCGTCGAAAGATCGGGCCAAGGGGAAGATCATCGCCGATTTCCTGAACTGGATGGTGGAAGACGGGCAAAAAATGACAGCCGATCTGTCCTACGCCCCCCTGCCCGAGGGCGTGGAAGCGAAAGTCAAGGAGACGATAAAGCAAGTTAAGTAGTCGTTCAATTGCCTTGGATTCACCGATCAAGTTCTGAGTTCAGCTAACCATCCGCCTTCGCTTGGCGAGGCAAAAGGAGAAAAGATGAAGTCCGCTCTGAGGTGGTGTGTAGTTCCGCTGTTGGCGACAACGCTGGTGGCGCAGACTGCTCCCAGACCGAAGTCACGAAAGGCGGCGGCAACTCCCGCACAGCCCGCAGTGACGGCGGAGGATGTGCAATCACTGCGCGACGCTCTGGCAGCCCAGCAGCAGCAGATCGAGCGGCTGAAACAACAATTGCAGCAACGCGATCAGTCCTGGCAACAAACTCAGCAGCAACTCCAGCAGGCACAGACCGCCGCCACCGAGGCTCAGCAAAAAGCGGCTTCAGTGCAAACCGCGTCGACTGAGGAAAAGGATAGCGTAGCCAAATTGTCCAGCGACATGGCCGACGTTAAGACCACGCTGACCAATACCGCTGTCGGAACCCAGGACGAGCAGAAGCGCGTGTCGGCTCTCGAAGGTCTGCTGGGTCGCTTCCGCTTCAACGGCGACGTGCGAATCCGCGGAGAGAACTTCTTCCAGAGTGCGCCTGGCTTTTTTGATCGCAACCGCGGCCGCATTCGCGCGCGTTTCGGCGTTGAAGGCAAGTTGAGCGAGGATTTCGTCGGCGGCCTCTATCTGGCAAGCGGTTCGTTGGGCGATCCTACGACCACCAACACCACCTTGACCAATTTTTTTGACCGCCACACTATCGGGATCGATAGGGGATACGTCACCTACAATCCACTAGCCCACAAGTGGCTTTCGTTAACCGGAGGCAAGTTCGCCTACACTTGGCTTCGTACTCCTCAAACCTTCGACAACGACCTCAATCCTGAAGGCTTCAGTGAAAAGTTATCTTGGGATTTCACTACCCCGATCGTAAAAAACGTTAGCTTCACTGCAATGCAGCTCCTAGTCAACGAGATCTCCAAGGGCGGCGACTCCTACAACATAGGCGGACAGGTTTCCGCCCGTTTGCAAATGGGTCCGCTCACCACCACACCTTCGTTTAGCGTAATGAAGTGGAACAATCCCGACACCATTCTCCAAGCCAGCGCGTTCGCGACTCAGGCCACGACTACCACCGGCGGCCTGCCTGTTCCGGGCGAAGGTCCGGGTTGCGCAACTGGTGCGGGATTGCCCGTTGTGCCGCCTTGTGCTTTCGGCCCCAATGGGATGACCAATGCCACCCTGACGGATGCCACTGGCAAAGCACATTTCTGGTCACAGTTCTTCTATGCAGATTTCATTTTGAACAACCAGATCAAGACCGGCCTGGCCCGCTTGCCTCTGAACCTGTTGCTCGAATATGAAAACAACTTGAGTGCAAAAGACCACCCGCTTGATCCCAACGGACTTGAACTGACCAACCTGGGCAAGCAGTCGCACGCTTACCTGGCAGAAATTAGTTTAGGGCAGGCCAAGAACAAGAACGACATCCAGATCGGATATGCTTGGGCGAGGCAGGAACAGGACTCTGCGCTCGCGTCGTTTGTTGAAAGTGATCAGCGAGCTCCCACGAATATCCTGCAGCATCGGATCTTCGGTTCCTGGAAGCTGCGTAACAATGTCACTGCGGCCTATACTCTGTGGGTTGGACGGACGCTTAATATCAATCTGCAGCACGCTGTTGTGGCTTCAGGAACAGCTCCGGGAACGGCGGAGCCGAATCTCAGGCGTATGCAGTTCGACTTGGTTTACAGTTTCTAGACCAAACCCGAGGCGGGTAGTC
>MNGW01000164.1:7288-13295 GCA_001918935.1 Acidobacteriales bacterium 13_1_40CM_3_55_5
GAGACGACTGGGGAGACCTCTGCTTTTAACACTCCTGTAACATCGCTTTGATAGCCTGCTGAAGATGGCAAACGGAGCCCTTAGAGCGCCGGGCATGACTGGTCCTAAACCTGTTGCCGGACCGCAACTTGCCGGTCAGACCAGCTGGGCTTCCGCCATTCGCCTGAAAGATGCTGGAGGCCAGTTAGCGGATACTGTTTTCTATGCCCTAGTCTTGTTTTGCGCTTTGGCCATCCTTGCTGTGGTCGGGCTCGTTTTGTACGAACTGGTTTCTAAGTCCCAGCTCTCGTGGCATGCCTTTGGCTTCAAGTTTTTCCTCGGCCAAAACTGGGATCCGGTGAACGACCAGTTCGGTGCTCTGCCCTTTATCTACGGCACCGTTGTTTCTTCCCTTTTGGCGCTTGTACTGGCCGTTCCCTTAGCCATCGGCGTGGCGGTTTTTACCACGGAGATGTCGCCGCGCTGGCTGCGTGGACCACTCGCCTTCACCACCGAGCTTCTCGCCGCGATTCCCAGCGTAATTTATGGATTGTGGGCAATCTTTGTTCTAGTTCCTTTGCTTCGCCAATATGTTCAACCTTGGTTGGCGCGCTATTTGGGATGGACCGGTCTTTTTGAAGGGCCTCCGTATGGCATTGGCATGCTCGCGGCGGGAATTATTTTGGCCATCATGATTATCCCGATCATCTCCTCCATCACGCGCGAGGTAATGACCGCGGTCTCGCAACAGCAAAGGGAAGGAGTGCTGGCCCTGGGCGCCACCCGTTGGGAAATGATTCGCATGGGGGTGCTGCGCAATGCTCGCGCCGGCATCATGGGTGGAGTGATTCTAGGTTTAGGACGCGCCCTCGGAGAAACCATGGCTGTCACCATGGTGATCGGCAATCGTCCCGAAATCGCTCGCTCTCTGTTTGCTCCCGGTTACACCATGGCGAGCGTGATCGCCAATGAATTCAGTGAGGCCACGGGAGACCTGTATCTCAGCGCTTTGATCGAAGTCGGACTGGCATTATTTCTGGTTACAATGGTAGTCAATATCCTGGCTCAACTTTTAGTTTGGTCCGTAACGCGTGGCGCTCCTGCGAGGACCCATGCCTGAAGACCCTATTAACGCTTCCAGCAAGGCGGTACCGCAGATCAATTTGCGCCGGCGTTTGGTCAACGCTGCCGTTACATTCGCAGCGGTCGGTGCGGTGATCCTCGTCCTTACTCCCCTGGTCGCGATCTTTGGCTACCTGGTTTATCGCGGCGTTGGTTCCGTGAATTGGGCATTTCTCACCCAAACTCCAAAGCCTGTAGGTGAAGCCGGAGGCGGAATGGCGAATGCAATTGCCGGTTCCGCCTTTATTCTTTTACTAGCAAGTCTTATCGGCGTTCCGTTCGGTATCGGCGCCGGCATCTATTTGGCTGAATATGGACGCAATCGGTTTGGAGATGCGATCCGCTTCACCGCTGATGTTTTGAATGGAGTGCCTTCCATCGTGATTGGCATTGTGGCTTACGGAATCGTTGTCCTCACGCAGAGACACTTCTCGGCGCTGGCTGGCGGGGTCGCGCTCTCTCTCATGATGATTCCAACCATCAGCCGGACCACGGAAGAGATGCTGCTGCTGGTTCCGAACTCGCTGCGCGAAGCCTCCTACGGTTTGGGCATTTCTCGTTGGCGGACCACACTGTCCATTACATTGCGCACCGCAACTTCCGGAGTCATCACCGGAGTGATGCTGGCCTTTGCCCGCGTGGCTGGCGAAACTGCACCTCTGTTGTTTACCGCCTTTGGCAATCAGTATTGGAATTACAGGATCGATCAGCCCACCGCTGCACTGCCGCTCCAGATATTCACTTACGCCATTTCGCCCTTCGATGAATGGCACCGCCAAGCCTGGGCGGGAGCGCTTGTCCTGATTGTGCTTATCGTGGTTTCAGTGAGCGCCGTTCGCATCGCGGCCAGCCGCGGTATGTTGAAGGGGGCCAATTGACTCCCGAACCAGGCACCGAGATCGGCATTCAAGTCGAAAATCTGAACGCTTGGTTCGGCAAGACTCAGGCGCTTCAAGATATCAGCATGAATGTGGCCGCCAAGCATGCAACGGCGATCATCGGACCTTCCGGCTGTGGTAAATCCACCTTCGTTCGCTGCCTGAATCGCATGCATGAGACCGTGCGCGATGCTCGCGTTATGGGACGTGTCCGGATCGGAGAACTGGAAGTTTATAACGGTACGCCCGCAGTGTACGTTCGACGTCACGTCGGCATGGTGTTTCAGAAGGCGAATCCATTCCCCACCATGTCGATTTACGACAACGTTGCCGCTGGGCTCAGGCTGAATGGCTTTAGCGATCGCCGCAAATTGGATGAAATCGTCGAGAACTCATTGAAGATGTCGGTCCTGTGGGACGAAATCAAGGGCGACTTGCGGAAGAAGTCCGGCGCCAGCCTCTCCGGTGGACAGCAGCAGCGCCTCTGTATCGCACGTGCTCTGGCCGTCGAGCCTCAAGTGCTTCTGATGGACGAACCCTGTTCCGCGCTCGACCCTATTTCCAGTGGCAAAATTGAAGACCTCATTTTCCAACTCAAAGAGCATTACACCATCGTGATTGTCACGCATAATATGCAACAGGCCGCGCGGGTGGCGGAATACACAGGGTTCTTCCTCTTAGGCCGGCTGATTGAATTTGATAAGACCGAAAAGATTTTCACCACACCGTCCGAGAAGCGGACGGAAGACTACATCACAGGCAGGTTTGGATAATGCGTACCCGGTTTCAGCAGGCCCTCGATGAACTTCGCCAGCGGTTGCTGCTCATGGGTGGACTCGCTGAGCAGGCGGTAGACCGCGCCTGCCGTGCCTATACCGAGCGTGACCTGACAATCTGTCATACGGTATTGGAAGGTGAGAGCCAGATCAACGCCGCCGAGCGTGAGATTGACGAGCTCGCTTTCGATCTTCTCGCCATGCAGCAACCCATGGCAGTAGATCTTCGCTTCATCATGGCCGTAATTAAAATTAATTCCGATTTGGAGCGAGTAGGCGACCAGGCTGTCAACATTACCGAGCGCGTCATGGACATGGTGGAGTTGCCCGCCGAGGACCTCCCAGTCGATATTCCTCGCATGGCGACCGCGGTTGGAGCCATGGTCCGCCGCTCCCTCGAATCATTTATCGAGGGCAAAGCCGAGCTGGCCATGGCCGTACTGGAGATGGATAACGTCGTCGACCGCATGCGGGACGAGGCTTTCATTATGCTGGTAAAGACCATGAATGAACGCCCCCAAGCCACACGCCAGGCCCTGGACGCTCTGCTAGTGACTCGAAATCTGGAACGCGTTGCCGACCATGCCACCAATATCGCCGAAGACGTCATCTTCTGGGTTCGCGGCGCTGACGTGCGCCACAATGCAATTCCAGAAACGACAGCTCCAGCCAAGAAGTAAGATTCTTCTGAGGCCGGCCTACAACTCTTGAAGCCAACCATCGTTGTCGTGGAGGACGATCTCGATATCTGTCGCCTGGTGCAGCACCATCTGGAAGCGGCAGGTTTTTCCGTGCGCGCCTACAACTCGGGCGGCACCGTGATCAGTGACGCCGAACGTCAGCGTCCTGGAATGTTTATCCTCGATATCATGGTGCCGGGCCGAGACGGATTGGAACTCTGCCGCTACATCCGACAGTCTCCGTCACTATCTACCATCCCAGTTATCTTCTTGACTGCGAAAAGTGGCGAGGCAGATCGTATACTCGGCCTTGAGCTCGGGGCCGACGATTACATTGCCAAACCTTTCAGCCCGCGTGAGCTCGTAGCCCGAGTCAAAGCCGTACTCCGTCGCTTCGAGCAGCCGCTTTCAGCTGCTCCGGTCCGGGTGGGGGAAATCGAAATCGATCCCGGGGCGATGACGCTCAGTGTCGCCGGAAAGCTCGTCACGACGACAGCCACCGAATTCCGCTTGCTCGATTATTTTGCCCGCCACGTCGGCCGTGTCTTTACCCGTGACCAGTTGTTGGATTCGGTTTGGCGGGATACCTCCTATGTCACCCCGCGCTCGGTGGATGTGTATGTTCGGCGTATCCGCGAAAAAATCGAACCTGATCCGGAGAATCCGCGCTACCTTAAGACTGTGCGGGGCGCCGGCTATCGGTTCGAGGTTCCCAAGTGAGCAGCCGAATTTTTCTCAAGCTGCTGGCGGTCTTTGTTCTCGTGATTGCCGCAGCCGTGGTCACGGTCGATTTCTCCGTTCGCAGCGCCTGGGAAAAATCTTTGCGCCAGGAGATCGAGCGCAACCTTACCCAGAAAACTGCCCTCTTCGCACACCGCGTAGACACCGATCGCAGCCATTCACTAACAGAAATCGCAGCCCAGGAAGCCTTAGCCGCAGGGGCTCGCGCCACCATCATCGATCCAACCGGTAAAGTGCTCGCGGACTCCGAAGCCTATCCATCCTCCATGGAAAACCATGCCCGCCGCAAAGAGTTCGCAGCGGCCCTTCAAGGAAATGTTGGCTCGGATGAACGCCGCAGCCGCACTCTGGGAGTCCCGTTTCTTTATGTGGCAGCTCCCGTTTCCGGAGGCGCAGTCCGCTTCGCCTATCCTCTTTCCGATGTGGAGGCTGCCACCAAACGTGCCCCTCACACGCTTTTGATTGCTTCCGCTATGGCTTTTGTTCTGGCCCTCCTGATTGCAGCCACCGCGGCGCAATATATTGCCCGCCGCCTTCGCCGTATTGTGGAATTTGCCGACAAGGTTGCCGCTGGTGACTTGACGGCCCGCATCTCGGAACCTTCGCGGGACGAGATTGGCCAGGTTGCTGCAGCTCTCGACAAGACTGCACGCCAGCTCGAGGAAAACTTTGCCGCCCTGCAAACCAGCCAGCGTCAACTCGAAACCCTGTTGAACAGCATGCAGGACGCGGTCATCGCCGTCGCGTCTGATGGTCGCGTGCAATGGGCCAATCGCAGCATGGACCGTTTACTTCCCCAACGCACGCGCCTGAACGCGCCGGTGGTCGAGACTGTCCGCGATCCCGATTTTCTTCGTGCTGTACGCAGCGCCACCGAGGACCGGAAGGTCATTTCGGCTCGCGCAGCTTCTATTCTTCCCGGCCGCAGCTTTGATGTCACCGCAGCCCCCATGCCCGGCGGAAGCGCGGTAGCCGTCCTGCGCGATCTAACCGAGACGGAACGCATCGAGAAGACACGCCGCGACTTCATCGCCAATGTCTCGCATGAGCTTCGAACTCCGCTCACTTCCATACAGGGCTATGCCGAAACCCTGCTCGATAGCGGCTGCGAAAAAAATCACTTGCCGGAGTTTCTCGAGATCATTCGCAAAAATGCCGCTCGAATGTCACTTCTTACCGAAGATCTTCTCACCTTGGCGCGGGTTGAATCGGGAGAGCAGCGTTTTGATTCTCAGCCCGTAGCGCCGGCGGAACTCCTTCACGACGCCCTCGAAAGTTTTCGCGAACTCGCCCGTGCTCAGGGCGTCGAGCTCACGACGGGAGATAGCACCGCTCCCATGGTGAATGCTGATCGCGAAGCCATTCATCAAGTGCTTTCCAATTTGATCGATAACGCGTTGAAGTACGGCGCCAAGGGTGGACGCGTCGTAGTCGGTGCACGCTCCTCAGGGAATGCGGTTGAGTTCTACGTCCAAGACTTCGGTCCGGGCATTCCTTCGGAGCACCTGCCCCGGCTGTTCGAGCGTTTCTACCGCGTCGATAAAGCCCGTTCACGCGAGTCCGGCGGCACCGGATTGGGATTGGCCATCGCCAAACATATCGTGATGGCTCATGGCGGCTCCATCTGGGCTCAAAGTGAACTCAATCACGGCTCGACATTTTCGTTCACGCTCCCGGTTGCGACCCCTGTTGTAAACTGAAAGCAGGCAGGGTGTTGCCGCGTAGCGACGGGTGAGTGGTTGAGCAGTTCCCGCCCTTTCGATTCCGCGGAGTAGCAAAAGACCGTAGTAACCGGAGAGGTGGCCGAGTGGTTGATGGCACCGGTCTTGAA
>MNGW01000163.1 GCA_001918935.1 Acidobacteriales bacterium 13_1_40CM_3_55_5
TCCCGACTTCATGGCCGCACTCTACCTCCACCCCTTTGACCAGGTTTTAAAAATCGATGTGCTTCGAGGCGTGACCCGGATGTCCTTCAATGTTCCCGTCACCGTATACCACGACAAGATAGAGGAGTTGGCTGACATCCCTGACTTGAAAAAGATCTTGGTTAGAAAGCTGAACATTTTTGTCGCTGATTTGGACGAGAAGGTAAGACCGCTAGCGCATAGCAGTCGCGGCGACTCGGGAATACTGGTCGTGGCCCAGGGCGGCGGGTCGAACCCCGTGAATACCGGGCTGGAAACGGGCGACATCATTCTCGCCATCGCTCGCACGCCGCTGCAGTCGAGCTCGCAGTTTCTGGAAACGGTCCGTCCGCTCAGATCTGGTGATGCAGTCGTTCTGCAGATCGAACGAAACGGGAAACTGCAATATCTGGCATTCGAGATGGATTGACTTTCCGAATTAGCTGCCGTCCTTTCCCTTAAAGCACAATCACGGAAGCCGTTCTAAGAGCTTCCATTCGGGACACTCGAAGACTTAGCCCGCATGGCCGTCATACACTTCCTCGGCAAAGTTTACCACCACGATTCCACGTCATTCGGCAAAAGCCCAGAGCACAAAGTGACCTCGGAACGACGGGTGTCGAAAGAGTGACGCGAACTCATCGGTGGACCTGAGGAATAAATCGTAGCCATCCCTGCTCTTTCCTGCATTCACTCAATTGCGACGATCTCCTGCCCCAATAAGTTTGGCATGCCTAATGCAAGTGCCTGCTTGAGGGCGCGGCATTCTTGTCAAGATGGCAAGCCAAACCCAAGCACACAAACTTAGGAGAAAACAGAATGAACACGGTAAAGAAACTCATTGCGCTCATGGGATTCCTGTCAGTCCTGTGTGCAATTCCGACGATGGCGCAGATTCCCAACAAGGTGACGTTTGACGCACCATCTGCGTTTTACGCAGGGAACGCGAAGATGCCCGCAGGTAGTTACTCGGTGACTCAGCCAAATGCGGATGACAACCTTTTGTTGATCGAAGACAGCAGCGGCTCGCACTCGATCTTCGTTGAGTACGTAGTCGCACCGTCCAACACTCCGCACGCGCAGTCCGATGTCTCCTTCAACAAATATGGCAATGTAGATTTTCTTGGCACCATCTGGATCCAGGGACGAAATTCCGAAATGCAGATTTTGCCGTCGAAGGCCGAACAGAATGCAGCTAAAGCAGCGAACGCCGAAAAACACACGCTGTCAGCCAAGAATACTGGCGAACCGAAATAACTGAGGCGACCCGGGGAGGAGAGGAAAGTAACACATGAACGATTTCAAAAGGTATTGGAGGAAAATCACATGTCACTTAAAGGAGGAAGCGAAATGTTGCAAAGCAAGAATGCGGCTCCAAGAAGGCAGAATCTTGCCCTCGCCAGTCTGCTGATTACAGGTCTGCTCGTCGCGGGAAGCACTCCCAGTTTTTGCGCTAACAAGCCCGAGACAATTGCTGCTAGTGCCATGGGCACAGGCACTCAGCTGGGATCTCAAGTCGGCATCACGCTGAACATTTATGATTTCTCTACCCCTGCAGATAAGCAGATACTGGTACAGGCATTCGACAAAGGCCAGAATCAGGGCTTGGTCAACGCGCTCAGCAAGATGAAAGCGGCGGGGCACATTGAGGTCACCGGAACTCTGGGGTATGACTGCAGTTACATCCGGATGATTCCAACCCCGACTGGGAGGAAGATTCGCTTTGTCACCAACCGCCTCCTCCGATTCGGTGAGGTGTACTGGGACACCCGCTCTGCCTCCTACAACTTGACGGCTGGCGAATTCGACTTGAACGACACGGACAAGAGCAAAAGCACGGGCGTCTTGTATCCTGCAGCCGAGCTTGTGATCGATAAGCAGGGCGAGTTGCAAATGAATCTTATTGGGAACCCTTGGAACTTGGTTGACGTTATCGATTGGAAAGGAACCCCCGGCGTTAACTAAATACGGCACGTGGGACAATGCGTTTTGCAGATCGAACGAAACGGGGAACTGCAATATCTGGCATTCGAGATAGAGTGACGGTTGAACTAGGAAACGGCGGCTGCAATGGTTTCCGAAGTTGGGCTTCGTTTGCCCTACCATCCGATTGTCGCAAGCTCGGGAATCATAGCAATGCGGGAAAGCCACCATTTCTGTGGCTTTCCCTGTTCACACTTTTCAGCCCGGCTTATCTCACGCTCACCACGCTACGGCGAGAGCGGTTACAATTCCATCGCCAGCATGCTGCACAAGTGAGCCCTATGCCGCATAAGCACAACCGTAGATTCTGGCGTACCCTCGCGCAATGTTTCTACGGCAGCTTTGCTCTCGCATTGCTGACCTTTGTCTGCTTCGGGCTACCCATCAACTGCTCCATCATCGAATCGCATGGCAGCCCCTTGCGGCCTGGCGACAACTCTCGGCGCAGCGCAAGTTTTTATTTCGCTCTACCCACCGAAGTCGAGGCCGATTGAATGACGCCAAGTGACGCTCCCATGGTATTCGTCATTGATGACGATGACTTGGTGCGTGCGGCTATCCAAGGCATGTTGAAGTCCGTGGCCTTGCAGTCCCAGACCTTTGCGACAGCGCAGGATTTTTTGCGCAGCCAGCAGAACGACGGTCCAAGTTGCCTGGTTCTTGACGTACGACTTCCCGGAATTAACGGTCTGGACTTTCAACGCCAGTTGGCGGACGCCGGCCTGCGGATTCCCATCATCTTCATCACCGGTCACGGAGATATTCCGATGTCCGTGAAAGCCATGAAATCCGGCGCGGTCGAGTTCCTCACCAAGCCCTTTCGGGATCAGGACTTGCTGGATGCCATTCATCAGGCTTTGGATCGCGACCGGGTAATGCGTCATCAGAACACTGAGCTGGCCGAGTTGCGTAAGCGTTACGAGTCGCTGACCGCACGGGAGCGCGAGGTCATGGGCCTGGTGGTGTCGGGCATGCTCAATAAACAAATCGCTGCCGAGCTCGGCACTAGCGAAATTACGGTGAAAATCCATCGTGGGCACGTAATGCACAAGATGAAGGCTGAATCTTTGGCGGAGTTGGTCAGAATGGCGACGAAACTTGATCTTCCGCCCGGGTAGCTTTAGGGACTGAGAGCAACTTTTGGGGACGGGATATCCCAATAAGACGAGATGGATTCCAGGGCCGGTCGCTTCTCGTGTCCTGCGCTATGGATTGGCTTTGGCCTCGGTCGCAGCAGCTCTCGGTTTAGCGCGCACTTTTTTACACTTCCATTTGCCTCAGACGTTTATCGCATTTGCCCTATCTGCAATCGCAATCACGTTTTGGTACGGAGGCACCAAGCCCGGCATTCTTGCGGCCATGCTCGCTTCGGTTGTCCGTATCTATTTCTTCGAACCTGAACTCAATGCAATGTCTCGTGGCGTTTATTATCTTGTGTTTCTGATTTTCGCCCTGCTGATGATCCGGGCCACGCGAGCGCGAAATGAACTAGAGCAGAGAGTTGCGGAGCGAACCGCGGAGCTGACTCGGGCTAATGAAGACTTGAAGCTTGAGATTGCCCAACGCAAGCGAACAGAAGCAGAACTGCGCGACAGTGAGGCATATTTGGCCGAAGCCCAGAGGCTGACCCATACCGCCAGTTTCGCCTTGAACATCGCCAGCAGAAAGATCGTCCACTGGTCTCAGGAACATTTCCGCCTGTTTGATTTCGATCCGGAAGGGGGTGTTCCGCCGTTGGAAGTTGTTCTCCAGCGTATTCATCCGGACGACAGAAAAAGAGTCGAGAAAATCTACGAGACAGCAACCCGCGAAAAAATGGGCTATGAGGTGGAGTACCGAATCATTCTTCCGAACGGCACGATGAAGCACATCCATATGCTGGCCCATCCTGTTTTTAGCGCCTCCCGCGATCTGGTTGAATACGTAGGCACCCTTGTGGACGTGACCGAACGCAAGCGTGCGGATGAAGAGCGCGAGAGATTGCGTCAGGTGCAGGCGGATCTTGCGCGCATATCTCGGGTGACCACCATGGGAGAGCTGACCGCTTCCCTGGCGCACGAGATCAAGCAGCCGATCGCCGCGGCAGTCACCGATGCCAACACCTGCTTGCGCTGGCTCACGCGCGATCACCCTGATGTGGAAGAAGCGCGCGAAGCTGCGTCGAGAATGGTCAAAGACACAACCCGTGCCAACGATATCATCAGCCGAATCCGTTTGATGTTTAACAAGGAGGCTTCACAACGTGAGTTGCTTGACATAAACGCAGTCATTCAAGAGATGGTCGGCCTGGTGCACAACGAGGCGAACCGTTCCTCGATTTCCATCCGAACCCAGCTTGCCGCCGATATGCCCAGCATCATGGCAGACCGTGTGCAATTGCAGCAGGTCTTCATGAACCTCATGCTCAATGGCATCGAAGCCATGAAAGACATGAACGGTGGAGGCGAACTCACCATCCAGTCGCGGCACGCCGAGGATGGTCAACTGATGGTCTCGGTCAGCGACACGGGGCTGGGCCTACCCCCGCAGCAGGCGGACCAGATCTTCAATGCTTTCTTTACGACCAAGCTGCATGGCACCGGCATGGGGCTGTCCATCAGCCGCTCTATTATTGAATCGCATGGCGGCCGCTTGTGGGCTGCCGACAATTCTCCTCGCGGCGCAAGCTTTCATCTCACCTTGCCCACCAATCCGTTTTAAGCAGCTACAATGGGCTGGGTTGGCCGCGACTTCTAGTTTCAACAATGACCAATGATAAAGAAAACTGAGAGGACGGTCGCACAGGGAATTCGTGGTCTTCACGCTGGCTGGTCAAGTTCTGGCAAGATGATACGTCCTGCTTGCATTGTGTTGCTTTTTTTGCTTCTGCAAGGTTGTACCCGGCCAACTGTTCATGAACCGGTTACATTAACTCTACTTGAGGAGTGGACGACCCAGACATTCAGCGAGGGGCGCCAGCAGGAGCTGCAGCAATTCACTCGGGACACAGGAATCCGAGTCAAGCTCCTTCCGTCTCCGGAATCCGCGCGGGATAAACTGATCTTGTGGCAAGAGTTACTCAGGACAGGCGCCTCGGGTCCTGACGTGTACGGCATCGATGTAATCTGGCCTCGGATTCTGAGCGAATACTTCATAGATCTCAAGCCATATTTCGCCAAGGAAGTCTCCCTCCAATTTCCGGCGATCGCCGCCGCCTACACCGTGGATAACAAGGTGGTGGCCATAGCATATCGTGCCGACATCGGGCTTCTGTTTTATCGCACCGACCTTCTGCGACAGTATGGATATCGTGAGCCACCCAGAACCTGGGATCAGCTGGAGATTATGGCGGCTCGGATTCAGGCGGGAGAACGAGCCAAAGGTAAGAAACAATTTTGGGGCTTTGTCTGGCAAGGGGCCGCTGCCGAAGCGTTGACCTGCAACGCGCTGGAATGGCAGGCGGCAGAAGGCGGCGGGCAGATCATCGAGGATGACAGGACGGTCAGTGTGAATAACCCGAACGCAATCCGGGCCTGGCAAAGGGCGGCGCGCTGGGTAGGTTCTATCTCGCCACCCAGTGTAGTCGGGTACACCGAGTGGGACGCGCAGAACGTTTGGGTCGCAGGCGACGCAGCATTCATGCGGAGTTGGCCGACAGCCTACGTCGACAGCCAGTCAGCCGGGTCGTCAATCCGAAATAAGTTCGATATAACTCTGCCGCCTGGCGGTAAGGCAAGCCGCGTGGGTACCTTGGGAGGAGCGGGCCTGGCAGTTTCACGATTCTCGGCTCATCCTCGTGAAGCATTAGAGCTCGTCCGTTATCTCAGCCGTGGAGACGTGCAGGCGAAGCGGTCCCACGCGCTTTCGGTGCCACCCACTCTGCCGGAACTCTACGAACTGCCTGAGGTACTTGAGCCTAATCCCCGTTTTGCCCTATTGAGTCAAGCATTCCGGACCGGCATGGTTCCGCGTCCTTCGAACGTCACCGGCAAAAAATATCAGGACGTGACCGACGCTTACATCCAGGCAGTACACTCCGTGTTGACTGGCGAAAAGAGTGCACCCGCAGCGGCCGCAAGTCTGGAGAATGAGTTGGTCGGCGTCACCGGTTTCAAAAAAGGTCCACCCCGGGATCAGCACATCCCTGAATAAGCGATAGCTCGATAGGAACAACCGATGGGGCTGAACATCGCAACCGGATTAAACCGTTGGGTCGAAAGCTCTGAAGCGAAAATTCTTCATGCCGGCCGGCTCAACATCGGTCCCCGTTTGATTCTTGGCTTCGTGTTCATCATCCTGGCGATGTTAGCTGCGGATGCAATTGTCCTTTGGCAATTTCACGTGGTCGGTACTCAGGCAGAGCGACTGAACGATATTGATCAGAAGCTAGTTGCGGTTTTGCGCCTGCACAGTAGTCTGGCAGCGTTTCATGATCGGCTTGAAGAGGTCGCGGGCTCCGGAGACGCCGGGCGACTGGTGAAAGAAGCTGGCCCTCTTCGTGCCGCCGTCCTGGCGGACATCCGTCGCGCAACCAGCGCCCTCAGTCTCCTGCCTTCCGACCTCCAACGAGATCCGACGGTTCTGCCTACCCTGCTGACCATTCAGAGCGCGCTACCATCGCAGCTCGATGCCATCACCGCCCTGGCCGCTTCCGGCGACTGGCGGGCTGTGCACCTCCGCCTGGCGAACCAGGTCCGGCCACTGGAATCCCTTACGTCCGCGCTGGTCGAGAAAGTGGACCACGAGGTCGGCGAAGAGGGGGCGCAAACCGTGCTGAACATGAGGCGCGTGCAACGGCGAGTTCTCCTGATTGTGCCGATGACGGCTGTCATCACGTTACTGATCGCCGGTACCCTGGGCCTGGCTATTACGCGCAGCATCACGCAACCGCTTGAGCGATTGGTGGAAGGCTCCCAGGCTTTGGCGCAGGGCAACTTTCAACATCGAGTGGCGATCGGAGGGGAAGATGAACTCGCTCGCCTCGGACAGGTGTTCAACGATACTGCTCGGCGCCTGCGAGATCTCTACGCGACTCTACAGAGCAGTGAAGATCGGCTCCGGCTGGTCATCGACACAATTCCGGCGGACGTCTGGAGCGCGCGGCCTGACGGCTCGGGTGATTTCATCAATCAACGTTGGCTCGAATCTACGGGTCTATCTATAGAGACCGGACTCGGCTGGGCTTGCCCTGGAGGTTGGCGAACCGATGGAGAGTGAAGCGCGGCTGAGGCGGGCGGACGGAAATTATCGCTGGTGGCTGATCCGCAACGTGCCGCTGCGCGACGAACTGGGGAACATTGTTAAGTGGTACGGAACCGCTGTCGATATCGAGGACCGCAAGCAGACGGAAGACGCCCTGCGGCGGAGCGAGGCTTATTTACATGAGGCCCAACGAGCAAGCCAGACAGGAAGCTGGAGACATGATTTTTTATCGGGGGTAGTGACCGTCTCACCCGAGGGGCTTCGAATATGGGGCATCAAACCCGAGGACGAAGCATCGGTCACTGAATTCTTTTTTGGGAGAATGCATCCTGACGACCGGCCCGTGGTCGAACAAGAGTATGGGGCGGCCGTGCTCAAGAAAGCTGATTTTAGATCGGACTTTCGCATTGTCCTTCCTGACGGAACGGTCAAGAACATCCACGCTATCGGTCATCCCACCTTGAATGAGTCGGGTCACATCGTAGAGTTTGTTGGGACCGCGATAGACATCACAGA
>MNGW01000167.1 GCA_001918935.1 Acidobacteriales bacterium 13_1_40CM_3_55_5
ACTTGAGCCACAATCGTTGCGCGCCATTCCTTAGGGTCTACGTCGCGAGCGTGTTGCGAGAACAGCCAGCGATGGCCATCCATATCTTCTAGGCCGTACTGCCTCTCTCCATAGACAGTTTCATGGAGCTCTTCCCAGATAATCGCACCCTCTCGCTTTGCCTTATCGAAATCAGCATCTACATCCGCAACTATTACTGTAAGCGTCTGAGTTCCATACCCGAGATTGGCTGGACTATCGGTTCCGGGGCGAGGACCGGTCAGCATGATGTATGCGGCGCCAAGGTGCATTTGTATTCCGCTCACCAGTTGGCCGTAGCGGTAATGCTCGGTGAATCCGCATACTCTCCGCAGCCATTCACAAGCATCGGGCACGCTGCGGTACACAAGATGCGGAAGCAAGTTGGTAGGCACTGAACGGTTATTCATGGCGACAGCGTTGGGCAGGTTTGGGAGTGTGATGCTTCGGAATACTGTATCGATTGCGGCGCCGCCGGAGTTGACGAACCAAAAGCGACCAACAACTCAGTCTGATTTTTTAGGAGTTGTCGCGTCCTTTTCCGCTTCAACGGTAACTTCAACTTCTGCACCCTTCTTGAGACGGACTTCATTGCCGTCCTCGTCCGTCAATGCGTTCTCAATGCGGATTTCTTGGTACAGGGTGTCAGCCCCTTCCACGGATATCTCCGCCTTCTCCGGTTCGCTTGGATCGGGAGACTTGATGATTTTCTCAACCTTCCCCGGCAGAGTCACATTTGGCTTTTCCGTCATGCGTTCTCCTTTCAAACACATCCGGGAACCTGGTTTAACGTAAAGCTACGGGCCGTTTCGTTTCAACGCCGCCAGAAAAGCGGCGGACACTTCCCGTATGCGTTTGAGGAGCTCTTCCTGTTGGCGCAACCCTTCTTCGTCGAGCCCTACGAACGTCTGGGTTTTCAAACTCTCAATGTGTTCCAGCATAAGGCCTCTAAGTTCATCGCGCAACTTCTCCAGGCTGCGACGGTTCATTTTGCACGCTCTCCAATGCAACCCTCGGGAGCATACCTTTACCGGAGAGGGCCTTAGAGTAGGGTGACTTCGGTAGGAGAAAATTAATAATCCTGTAGCCAACCTCAACCTACCATATGTGGCAGGTACCACGGACTATCGCTCCACTCGATTGGCTTTACCACATCAGGATTGGTCGGGACGGGCAGATTTGAACTGCCGACCCCTCGCACCCCAAGCGAGTGCTCTACCAGGCTGAGCCACGTCCCGACGGTAGGAAGCCGCTGTAGAAGTAAACCAAACCAAGCGGCGGGGCTGACCAAAGAATTTTACACCAGCGCAACGATTTTCGTCCGCTGTCCCCTGCTTACAGCACTTCAATCGAGCACTGATGGTAATGCTTTAACACCTCATCCCATTATCGCCTACCCGCTCTCTTCCGCCCACGTTGCGGTTCCTCCTCCAACAGCGCGAACTGGATCTTCTTCTCCACTGGATCGATGCGATCCACGATCACACGTACTTTCTGCCCCAGGCGATAAATCTTATGATTCCGCTGGCCGATGATCTCGCGTGTGTTCTCGTGATACACATAACGATCATCGGTGAGCGTGGCTAGCGGCACCAGCCCTTCGACGAAAAGATCGGTCAGCTCCACAAAGAATCCGAACTTGGTCACGCTGATGATCAGACCATCGAAGTCTTCGCCGACGTGGTCTTCCATGAATTTGGCTTTCTTCCATTCCATCAGTTCGCGTTCCGCCTCGTCCGCGCGGCGCTCGGATTGGCTGGATTCTTCCGCAATATCGTGAAGTTCTTCTATCGGAATGGGCCCACGGAGTGGTTTGAGCGATTGCTGGTGAGTAGCATGATCGCGACGCTTCGACCAGGGCGATGGTTTGCTGCTCCCCGTCTCTAGAGTGTCGCTTTCGTCCCTGGAAGGCTGTCTTCCCGAAACTCCTATCGCTATTTCTCCATCTCGCATTTCCGCTGAGTCGCGCAGAACATCTTTCAAAATTCTGTGAATGATGAGATCTGGATAACGGCGGATGGGCGACGTGAAATGGGTATAGGTCGGGGCCGCCAGCGCAAAGTGCCCCAGATTTTCTTCCGAATATCGCGCCTGCTTCAGTGAACGCAACATCAGGTAGGAAAGAATTCTCTCCTCCGGCTTGCCGGCAATCTTTTCCGTGAGCTTCTGATACATACGCGGTGTGATGTGCACTTCTTTGGGGATTTCGATTTCCCGGGCGCGCTTGCCCGTGCCGTAATTGGCGCGACGATCCGTCTTGGGTTGTATCCGTTGAATGGGCAATGGGCCGACACCCAGTGAATAGCCGAAAGTCGACGCAATGATTTCAAACTCGTAGACGCGCTTGGGATCCGGCTTCTCGTGCACACGATAGATCGAAGCAACCCGCTTGTTTTCCAGATACCCTGCGACACTCTCGTTGGCTGAGAGCATAAATTCTTCAATGATTCGGTTGGCGATATTACGTTCCGATCGGGTAATGCTCTTCATCAGGCCGTGTTCATCGAACTCAATTACCGGTTCGGGTAGATCGAAATCAATCGAGCCGCGCCGCTCGCGCTTGCGATTCAGGATCATGGCCAGCTCACGCATGGTCTCAAACAACTCCACCAGGCTGGCGTAGCGCTTGCGAAGCACAGGGTCTCCTTCGAGCACAGCCTTCACGTTGGTATAGGTCATGCGTTCCGCCGAACGAATTACGCCAGGACACAGTTCGCAGCCAAGAATTTCTCCGCGATGATCGATTTCCATCACGCATGACATGACTAATCGATCCACCTGCGGACGCAGGCTACAAATATCAGTCGAGAGCTCGAGTGGCAGCATGGGCACAGCGCGGTCGGGGAAATAGACACTGGTGCCGCGCAGGCGCGCTTCCTGATCGATTGCCGAATCCGGGATGACGTATTGAGCTACGTCGGCGATATGCACTTGCAACTCGAAGTTGCCGTTTTTCAAACGTCGTACGGTAACCGCATCATCAAAATCACGCGCCGTCTCGCCGTCAATAGTCACGATCGGCAGAGCCCGGAAGTCGCGCCGCTTCTTCAATTCACTCGCGGGGATGAGGGGTTCCGCCTCCTGCGCTTCCTCGAGAACTTCTGGCGGAAAACGATGTGGCAAGTGGTGTTTTCGGATCATGATTTCAACATCCACGCCGAAATCATCTTCGTAGCCCAGGATCTCGACTACTCGTCCGCGGGGATTCTGCGTGGCCGTAGGCCAGTCGGTAATCTCAACGTCCACCACAACGTTCTCCAGATTGTCCGGCCGAGTGCGCTTTGCTTCTTCACCAAGCACACGATGCACGCTCTTCTTAGTCTTTTTTCTTTTGTCTTCCTTTCCAGGAGCTGCTCCGTCATCGCTGGCCTTTTCCGGAAGCTCAAGTCCCTTGGGGATGATGATCTCCTGCGAAATTTTCCGATCAAGCGGCGTCACATAGTTGTAGCGATTGCCATAATGGAAGATGCCGACCACAGTGGAATGGGCCCGATGCAGCGGCCGCACGATGCGACCCTCGGCGCGGCCATCGGGACGAATCGTGGTGATCTCCACCAGCACACGATCGCCGTGCATGGCTGAACCGACCGCGGGCGGAGGGATAAAAATATCTCCACTGAGGCGAGCTTTCAGGCGTTCATCGAGCGCACTGGCGTCGGGTATGACAAAGCCAAAGCCATCGCGATGCATGCTCAGCCGGCCCACGATCAGGTTCTTGCCCGAGGAGGCCTGAGGAATTGCATAGCGATCGGAATCCACTTGGACCAGTTGTTTGCCACTCACTAAACGCTTCAGCCGTTCGGAAAGTTCGCGCCGAGCGTCACCATGAATTCCCATTTCGCGGACTAACTGTTTGAATCCTGCCGTGCGTTTAGGTTGGCGTTCGATTTTCTTGAGAATTGCGGAGTCGGAGATCATGGGGCACTTTTCGGATACGGAACTAGTAAGCGCTTGGCTGGTTACGGGTGTACCCTTTCAGTAAACACCGTTGCAGGTTGGTTAGGTGGATAAGAACTGCCGATTCAAGCGGAATTTACATTGTAGTAAGTGCCCGGACCCGAGACAAGTGGCGAGGAAACTAGTCATTTCGCAGCCTTCGTCTCTACCAACCTCAATAACATCAGTGAAAATCCGAATTTCCACAGTCAGGAATACGAATTAGCGGAGTACAATTCGGTTTGGTCACCGAAATGCGAGTTTGACTCTGAATCCATCATCAGGAAAGGACCTTTTGCCACATGTGGAAGCCCACAAATCAGCCCATGACTCCAACCCGGCCGGGTGAGCCGGAGCGTCCCGCCATGCCTACACCGACGAGCTCTGCCGTGAGCGAAGCTCCCACGGTAACGCGTCCGGTAACCAGCACCACTACCACCACCGCGGACCAGGCTACGATCGGCAAATCGCTGGTGATCAAGGGCGAAGTGACCGGTTCCGAATCCTTGTACATCGACGGACGGGTGGAAGGTTCGATCAATCTTTCAGGCAATCGCGTGACCGTGGGGCGCAATGGCGTGGTCTCGGCCAATATCAATGCGCGTGAAATCGTTGTGCTCGGTAAAGTGCGCGGAAATTTGACCGCAAGCGACCGGGTAGATATTCGCAGCGATGGTTCGCTTACTGGCGATGTAGTGGCTGCGCGTATTTCTATCGAAGACGGCGCGTTCTTCAAGGGCGGCATCGATATCCGCAAAGCCGGCCAGAAACCCAATGGTGAAGAATTGCCCAAGACGATGACTCCTTCGGGCGAAGTGGCGACCGCAGCGCGCGCTTAATCTCTCTCTCCACGGCGGGCCTCCCGTGGTTTCCCGGGCAGGCCCGTTTCTGTTGCTATCCTTCTGTTCTTCCCATACCCGAATAAATCCCTCCAAGTACAGTTGCTAGCTGAGTGCGGCTTACAACCGGCACAGCCTCCCTGCATCAAAAATTCGGAGGCAGAATCAGTGGCGGTTACAAACATCATTGTTGGGGAGAGACCGCAAGAATCGAACGTTATTCCCATAGTTCCGGGCATGCGGACCGATGTCAGTGGCCGGCAGGTGAGAAACGTTATTCTGCTATCCCTCCCGGACGACGAATACAGTTTGATTCGTCCCCATCTGGAGGCTGTGGATCTACCACATCATCTGATCCTGCACGAACCCGCGGAGAAGCTCGAATACGGATATTTTTTGAACGAAGGTATGACTTCGTTGGTGGTGCTGACCAGCGATGGAAGGAGTGTGGAAGTTGGTATTGTCGGCCGCGAAGGCGTAGTAGGAACCCCTTTGGCGGTTGGGCTTCACCGTGGCCCGTACCGTGCCATTATGCAAATCTCGGGAAGCGGCCTCAGAATGAAAGCCGCAGTGATGGAAGATACTTTGCTGGCGGCGCCTACGTTGCGAATAGCGCTCGCCCGTTACGCTCTCGTGCAGGGTTTGCAGGTGGCACAAATCGCCGCTTGCAACCGACTGCATGAAATCGAGCAGCGCCTGGCGCGTTGGCTCTTGATGTGCCAGGACCGTGTGGACTCGGAACTACTTCCTCTAACCCACGATTTTATGGCGCAGATGTTGGGCACGGGACGTCCCACCGTGAGTCTGGCCGCGGGTATCTTGCAGCGCGCCGGCCTGATCGAAAACTTGCGCGCTAGTGTAAAAATCCTGAATCGCAAGAGCCTTGAAGGTGCGGCTTGTGAGTGTTACGGAGTTATCCAGCACTTCAACGGCGGACTTGGCCTGAAATAGCCTTCCTGCAACTCTCAGTTCGCTGTAGGACTGACAAGCCTGCGCGCGATCACTAGCCTACGCACTTACAGATTCACGGTTTGCAGTTTCCAGTTTCTGGTTTTACAGGAAACTAGAAACCGGACACTCGAAACTCCAGGGAGCATAGTGGCGGAGCAAGAAATCCGTTTGCCAAAAACACGCAAGCTCGAGAAACCAAGCCCGCTGCGGGCCGGCATGCGAACGGACATCACAGGCAAGCCGATCAAGAATGTAATCTTGCTGTCGCTTCCTGATCGCGAATTCAATCTACTTAGACCTTATCTCGAGTACGTCGATCTTCCCCACCATCGCATTCTGCACGAAGCCGGCGATCGCATCGAGTTCGCCCATTTCCTGAATCAGGGCTTGGCCTCACTAGTAGTGATCACCAGCGACGGCAGAAGCGTTGAAGTCGCCGTTGTCGGCAAGGAAGGCATGGTAGGAACTCCCTTGGCTGTTGGCCTGGATCGCGGCCCTTATCGCGCCATCATGCAAATATCAGGCGATGGATTGCGAGTGAACTCAGATGTACTGACAGAAACTCTTGTGTCCGCTTCCGAGTTACGCGTCATACTCAGTCGTTATGTGTTGATGCAAGGCTTACAGGTTGCGCAGATCGCCGCTTGCAACCGGCTGCATGAGATTGAACAGCGCCTGGCCCGCTGGCTGTTGATGTGTCAGGACCGTATCGATTCCGATCTGCTGCCGGTAACTCACGAATTTTTGGCACAAATGTTAGGTACGGGACGTCCTAGTGTCAGCCTGGCAGCCGGGGTCTTGCAGCGCGCCGGGACTATCGAAAATGTTCGTGGCTCCGTGAAGATTCTGAATCGGAAAGATCTGGAAGATGCAGCTTGTGAGTGCTATCGCGCGCTGCAACACTTTCATGAAGGCATGGGGCTTCGATAGTTTCTTCGGACTCTTGTTTGCCGCGGCCGCCCCACACCACACACTAGTCTGATTCTGATAGGAAGGGCGATAGTCCTAAGGTTCGATTCCCGCGCTTAATTCTTCCGCCTGTCTCTCCGCGACGCGCGGATATGGCGTTGCTCTGCGGCGCCGCAAGTGACCAGGCAACTCCGATCGGGTGAGCCACAATCCCGCGGCGACTGCTCCTGCCCAGGTAATTGCAATCAAACCCAGCGCTTTGAGGTCCGCAATACGGTTGCCACTTACCAGCACCAGCCGAGCAACCTGATAACTCAGCCAGCCAGCCACAACCGCGGTAATTCCGGCTTTGGCCAGTTCCCTCCAGGGCAGTTGTTCCACCGGAACCAGTTTGCGCCGGTGCAGAAGGATGGCGAACGTGACGGTGTTAGCGACGATTCCTACATCGGATGCAATCGCCAATCCCGTCGCCGAAAATGTCCGATAGAGCATGGAGTACACAGGAAGTGAGGCCAGGGTGATCACGCTGCTCGCGATCATAGGCGTAAGAGTGTTGCCAGCAGCGTAGAAGGCGCGCGCATAGAGGCCTTGCGCCGACCAGAAAGCAAGTGACAGCGAGAACCAGAAGAAATAAATGGCGGTTTGCTGCGAGTCGGAGAACAGGAACTGTCCGCGCCTGTACACCAGATCGATCAAGGGCAATGCGGCGGCCATCATGAAGCTGGTAAAGAGCAACGAAGTCGCCACAATGCGAAAAATGGACCCGTTTACGGTATCGGCAAATTCGCGCATCCGTTTCTCTCCAAACAGGTGCGCGAAAAATGGCAGTGAAGCCTGGCTGGTGGCTTGTCCCAGGACAGCGATGGGAACCGCGAACAACCGCTTGGCATAATTCAATCGTGTGATATCGCCCACACCGCCGGAAGCGAAGTAACGCAGTATCCAGTCATCCGCTGTAACCAGTGACACGCCCAGCATGAGCGGAATCGAGAGCCGCACCCATTCCCGAAAAGCCGGATTGCGCACGTCGAAAGAAATGCGATATCCGGTTCCGATCTTCGCCGCTCCGATCGCGTTAATCAGGAATGGTCCCAGAAAACTGCCCAGCAGCGCCCCATAGGCGAGAGACGAAATCCCCAGCCGGCGCGACAAAGCAATTCCGCCCAGGATGATGAACACGTTATAGATCAACGGCCCAAAAGCCGGAAACAGAAACAACCGCCGGGAGAGCAGCACTGCCGAAACTACGCCTCCGACATAAAAGAAAATCTGTGCCGGCAGCAGAATCCGTGTGAGCCGAACGCACAGCTCGAGTTGTTCCGGGCTGAATCCCTTGAATAAATGGCGCGAGATCTGAGGCGTGAAGATTTCCGCCAGAATGACGCCAATACCCAGCACCGTCGTCATGACCGTGATGATGACCGAAAAAGTTTTCTGCGCGTCCTCTTCCCTTTTTTCCGCAAGGAAGCGAGTGTAGATAGAGACAAACGTGATGGACGCCGTCCCCCCAGCTACGATGTAGTTCAGCCAGTCCGGAATGGTGAAGCCGGCAACATAGGCATCGGTCTGCGGCCCAGCGCCAAACGCCCACGCGATATATGCCTCGCGGACGTACCCCACCACACGTGAAAGCATGATCGCCGTCATCAGCAGCAAGGTCGCGGAGTAAGCGCTGTGCTGATGCGACGGCCGGAAGAGACGCAGAAGTGGCTTCACTATCCGCAGATTAACTCAAGGAGGAACAACACGGTGCTGAAATTTCCCTGTTGTTCCCTTCGGCGCAATGAAATTTTGACAGCGTTACTCTTGCCGCTCGATAATCCGAGACGTGGATGATCCCGTCCCACTTCCCTCCGCACTTCTGCGGCGCTCATTCCGCAAAGCGTTCCCTCCTGCTGTGCGCGGAGAAGGCGTGTATCTGTGGGATGATCGCGGCCAACGCTATCTGGACTTTTCAGGCTCCGCCGCGGTGAACTTTATCGGACACGGAGTGCAAGAAATTCCGGATGCTATGGCGGCGCAGGCACGGCATCTCGAATTTGTGCACAGCAGCCAGTTCACCACCCCCGTGGCTGAAGAGTACGCGCAAGACTTGTTGAATTTTGCCGGCGACAATTTCCAGGGTGGCTGCGTCTACTTCACTTCCGGCGGCTCCGAGGCCATTGAAACCGCGTTGAAGCTGGCGCGGCAGTACCAGGTAGAGATCGGGCAGTCGGAACGCTATCAGGTGCTCAGCCGGTCGCAGAGCTACCACGGATCTACGCTCGGAGCATTGGCCGTTTCAGGAAATAAACGGCGTCGCGAGATCTATCTACCGATGGTGCGCGAGTTCGCGCAGATTGCACTCCCATACTGCTATCGCTGTGCATACGACTGCGAGGAATGCGCCCGGCAATACGCGGACGAACTGGAACGTGCCGTCGAGCTGACAAATGGCGAAGCTGCGGCGTTCATCTCAGAGCCGATAAGTGGTGCGACCCTGGGCGCAGCAGTCCCGCCGGACAGTTATCTCCAGCAGGTGGCTGAGATATGCCGCCGCCACGATGTTCTGTTCATCGCCGATGAAGTGATGACCGGAATGGGGCGTGCCGGACGCAATTTCGCCGTCGAGCACTGGGGCGTTGCGCCAGACATCATGGTAACGGCGAAAGGATTGTCGAGTGGTTATGCGCCATTGGGTGCGGTAGTCGTCAGTAAGAAGGTCGCAGACGCGATCTCTAGCGGATCAGGATCGTTCCTGCATGGGTTTACGTACAACTCGCATCCCATTTCGCTGGCGGCAGGCCGAGCGGTTCTGCGCTACTTGCAAAAAATGAAACTGGTTCAGGCTGCGGATTCAAGCGGCAACGGCACTCCAGCCTCAGAGCTTAGAAAAGCTCTCGAAACTCTGCGGGAACTGGAGCCAATAGGCGACGTCCGTGGCATTGGGATGTTGTGGGGAGTAGAATTCGTCGCCGACAAGCAGAGCAAAAAGCCATTCGCGTCCGCTTTGAATTTTGCCGGACGCGTGGCCCAAGCAGCCATGAGACGCGGGCTGCTTGTCTACCCCATGCAAGGTTCTGTAGACGGCGTCTCCGGTGATCATCTGCTGATCGCCCCTCCCGCAGTGATCACGCAAGAGCAGATCCAGTGGGCAGTTGACCAATTGAGGGATTCTATCCAGGAAACCGCTGGCTCGAGACCCCGATCGGCGTAGTTAACATCTGTCGTTATCCAGCCTGTTTTCTTTCTATTACCAGTAAATAATCGGTTCATGCCGGCTTTATCGCTAAAGGATTGTGCTCCCAGGCGTTGGGGAGCAAATTGATCCCTGAGACTAAGGAGGAAGCTCGTCCATGGCAAGTCCGTTGCCCGATTTCTGCGAACAGCCCAACCCCAAAGTGTTATGTGAGTTCCGCAAGACACAGACTTTCCGGGATCCGAAGCGGATTCAGCACGGTTTCGTAACTGCGACGGAGAAGCGAGCCCTAGTCTGGCTGGCAGAGCGCACCCCCGCCTGGGTAAGCCCCGACCACCTGACCCTGCTGGGATTTGGAGCGCAGGTGATGGCCGGCATCAGCTACGCGTTAGCGACTCGCAATCGCCTGTGGTTGTTGGGCGTCATCGGCTTTTTAGCGTTGAACTGGCTGGGGGACAGTTTAGACGGCACGCTGGCACGAGTAAGGCACTGCCAACGTCCGCGATATGGCTTTTACGTGGATCATATGCTCGACAGTCTCGGCGGCCTCTGTCTGATGGGAGGATTGGCGTTATCGGGGTATATGCATCCCTATCTTGCCCTCGGACTGCTGGTTGCCTTTCTGCTGCTTTCGATCCAGTCGTACCTGGCAACCTACACTATGGGAGAATTTCACCTCTCATTTTGGAGTTTTGGACCTACTGAGCTGCGTATCCTGCTGGCAATCGGCAACCTTGCGTTGTTCTATCATCCGATGATCCTGGGAGGACGTTACCGGCTTTTTGATGTCGGAGGCATCATGGGCTTGTTGGGTATGACCGTGATGCTGCTCTTCTTCACCGCACGGAACACGCGCCGCCTGTACATGGAGGAACGCCTCCCATGATGCGCGCTACTTGGATTCACTGGCTAAAGTTCAACGCGGTGGGCGGAATGGGAATTGGACTGCAACTCATCGTGTTGACCGGGCTGAAATCGGGTCTGCATAGGAGAAGTCGCGACGCGGCTGGGACAACGAAAACAATCATTTCGTGCCTTCCTCCTCTTCATCGTTCACTACGTCCACGGCGTGTCCGCGCACCGAGTAGGTCAGTTTTTGATCGAGTGGCGAAGAGAAGCTGACGCGAACCGGCTGGCGTTGCCAACTGGGCGCCGGGCAGGCCGAATCCGGCATGTCATCGGCGGGCGCGTCTCCCAACGCTTTTTTGAGGATTGGTTTGCGGCGCCCGAGCTGTGCCACCATCGCGTACAGATTCTTGCCATCGTCCGAAATGCCGCAATACGCAACGTAGTCGCGATACCAGGCAGCCCTCGAGTAAAAGGCATCGAACTCCGGAAGATTGATCGACCGAACTTGTCTCCTCTGGTAACGCATCGTTCAGGCGAAAGGCCCGCCGCACGACGATCAGACGGTCAGTCACATCGTGCGGAGTCCCAAGAGTAAATTCCTTCAGGCGACTATCTAGGTATAGCGCGCGTACTTTCAAATCGAGCGGCTTGTCTTGGCCTGCACCGACGAACCATTTGACCGTAGCCCATCTTCCAAAGCTGAGAACATGCGGCTTGGGCGCTCCACCGGCGATTCTCGGCAACAGGAAAATGGCAAGCAATACGAAAAGTACAGAGCGCATAAGACGACACTAGGTGAAGTTCTGCCTGACCGACAAGTGCAGATGACACATTCTGAATGTTTCTCTCTCCAAAACGAGAAATGAAAATATTTTCATACAAGGTAAGAAGAACAACTTTTCTCTTGCCCGAAGTCCACATCAGCGCATCTATCCTTTAGAATAGATTTTTATCGGCCTTCGGCCATGGATTTTCCCCAGAAGCTCCGAACCCTTTTTTCTCCCCGCTCCAAGTCTTACAAGGACATGGTTGAGCTACTTGCGCAGCGGCGCGCGGCTCGCATCCTTGTAGTAGATGACAATCCAGACACCATGATGCTGATGCGCGAACTGCTCCAGATTCGCGGATACGACGTGGTGGCCGTTCCAGATGCGAGTCACGCGGAAGCCGAGATCCGCCACCAGCTTCCCGACCTGATTCTTTCCGATGTCGTCATGCCCGGCAAATCGGGTTATGAGTTTTGCCGCGAACTGAAGGAAAATCCGTCCACCCGGCTGATCCCCTTCGTACTCATCACGGGGCTTAGCGATCGCGAAGACAAGCTGCACGGCATCGAAGCCGGCGCCGACGATTTTTTAAACAAGCCGATTTTCGCCGAGGAACTGTTTGCCCGGGTCAAGTCGCTGCTCAAACTCAAGGAGTTTACCGATGAACTGGAGAGCGCAGAATCAGTACTGTGCACACTGGGCCTAAGCGTTGAAAGTCGTGATCCCTACACCGAGGGTCACTGCGAGCGCCTGGCTCAGAATGCCAGCAATCTGGGACGTCACCTGGGTTTGGACGAGGAAGCAATCGTCGCCCTGCGCCGCGGCGGATACTTGCACGATCTGGGCAAAATCGCGGTGCCCGACGAGATCCTGAAAAAGGGATCGAACCTTACCCCCGAAGAGTGGGAGGTGATGAAACAGCATCCCATCACCGGCGAAAATATCTGTCGACCACTGAAGTCATTGCGCCTCATCCTGCCGATCATTCGCCACCATCACGAGCATACCGATGGTAGCGGCTATCCTGATGGGCTGCGCAAACGCGACATTCCACTCCTGCCCCGCGTCCTGCAAGTGGTGGATGTTTATGACGCCCTGCGTACGGCCCGGCCCTACAAACCCGCGTTAAGCCATGATCAGTCCGCCATCACCATGCGCGAAGAGGCTCGCGCTGGATTGTGGGATGAAGAACTGGTGGGCGAATTCTTCTCCATGCTGGAAAAGCGCCAAGTAGCTTAAGCTGTCCGTTGGTATCTCAACTAAAACTGGGATCTGAGAACCGAGAACTGAGAGCTGTCTTGGACCATCACACCTACAGCATCATCATCCCCGCATACAACGAGGGAGCTCGTCTCGACGCCACACTGAACAAGGTTCTGCACTATGTCGCGCAACAGAAATGGGATGCGGAAGTAATTGTGGTGAACGATGGATCCCGCGACAACACGATTGAGATCGTTCATGACCATATGCAGAGAAATTCAACGCTGCGCCTGATCGAGAATCCTGGAAACCGCGGCAAAGGTTACAGTGTGCGCAATGGAATGATGCATGCGGGAGGCGAAGTACTCCTGTTCAGCGATGCCGACCTCTCCTCCCCGATTGAAGAAGCTCCCAAGCTGCTGGCGGCGATTAAGGAAGGCGCCGATATTGCGATCGGCTCGCGCTGGATGCAGAGCGAGTTGCAGACTCAACGACAGCCGCTTTACCGGCAACTCTTCGGACGGATTTTTAACCTGATGCTGCGCCTGATTCTCGGCCTGCAATTCAAGGACACCCAGTGCGGCTTCAAGGCGTTCACCCGGCCCGCCGCCCAGGCAATTTTTCCGCAACAGAAAATTGAACGCTGGGGATTCGATCCGGAATTACTCTACTTAGCTAACAAATATGGTTTCAAAGTGGTCGAAGTCCCAGTGGCTTGGGCGCATAGCGCGGGCACGCGCATCAGTCCGCTGCGGGACGGCACTCGCATGGTAGTTGAGATGCTAAAAATTCGCTGGAATGCGCTGACTGGAAAATACGCCTCAACTCGGCCGTGAAATTCCGCTGCTATGAGATTGCCTGGACCGCATCCCCAGCGATTCACGCCAGCGTGGAACATTCAACCCTGGTCACCTGGAAGCAAGAACGGAAGCCAGCCGCGAAGCGGCGCAAGAATGCAGCCCACGGCGTCAGCCATGGGGATGTCGTGAAAAAGACAAAGCCCCGAAGGGGCGACAGAAACTAACCCCAAGAACATAACTCTGCTATTTACCTCAACCCGTGGACCCAATCCTGATTACCTGGACCGCAAGAACCGAAGCCAGCCGCGAAGCGGCGCCAGAATACAGCCCACGGCGTCAGCCGTGGGAATGTCGTGAGAAAGAAAAAGCCCCGAAGGGGGCGACAGAGACTAGCCCAGAAACATATTTCTGCCATCTACGCCGACGAGGGAGAGCGCCCTTCCAGGGCCGCCTTACCAATGAACGGGAATGGGCCCTGGTGGTCGGCCTTGGAGCGTTGCGTCAGCCCAGATGCTAAAGCGTCACACTCGCACGCCGCAACTCCACCCTGAGTTCCGCTGCTACGAAGCTGCTTTACGCGCAACAAAAAGAGGTCTGGTCATAACTCCAACACCCTTCTTGAAACTCACGGTCATGAGCGACGCACACTCGTCACACAACCAGAAATATTCAAGACGCCGAGAGGAGTGTTTGCCTTGTGGGTCAGCAACCTCGCCGCGCGTATCGTCCCCGTTGCCGCTGGTTTCGAGACGAAATAGTTTGCCTTGATGCAGATAAAGAAAAGAAGCCGAGCAGCCCGGATTGGCGCACTTCGAAAGCATTTCGCCGTTCTCTAGGCGGGAGCAATGTTGCTGAAGAATTAAATTCTACTACTGATGGCAAAATCGCAATCTGTTTTTTCGCAGCAGGTTGTGGAAATCCTATGCCGACGGAATGGCACTTCTAGTGAATCGCCATCTGCGGGACAACTGCTTCCGCAACTTTCGCACCCATCTCCGCGGTTGTAAGCGCCGTCTGGCCTGGCTTGGCCAGGTCCCGCATGCGATGTCCGGCAGCCAGAACGCTCGATACTGCGGCTTCGATAGAACCTGCCTCGCGTTCCAGCTTGAAGGAGTACCGCAGCAACATGGCGGCAGATAGAATGGCGCCCAACGGATTGGCGATGCCGCGTCCGGCAATGTCCGGCGCTGAGCCGTGTACCGGTTCGTAAAGACCTACTGTCCCGCCGATACTCGCAGAAGCCAGCAGTCCCAATGAACCGACGATACCGCCCGCTTCATCAGAGAGAATGTCGCCAAACATATTTTCGGTTAGCAAAACATCGAAATCAGCGGGACGCGACACCAGCAACATGGCCGCGGAATCAACATACATGTGCCCCAGTTTGATGTCGGCGTAATCCTGAGCCACGCCCGTGACCACGTCCCGCCACAGCCGAGAACAGTCGAGCACATTGGCCTTGTCCACAGAGGTGACCATGCGCCGGCGGGTTCGTGCCAACTCGAAAGCCATTCGCGCAATGCGCTCGATCTCAGGTTCCGTGTAGCGCATGGTATCGAGAGCCTCACGGTTGCCCGAAGCCCCCTGCGTAACTCGAGGCTCGCCGAAATAAATACCGCCCAAAAGTTCGCGTACGATCAGAATATCTGTGCCCCGGACTACTTCGGGCCGAAGCGGTGAACAGTCTTCAAGCGCGGGAAAGCAAACCGCGGGCCGCAGGTTGGCAAATGCTCCCAGCTCGCGGCGCAGCCGGAGGAGTCCACTCTCTGGACGAAGGTGTTTAGGAAATTTATCGAAGGAAGGTCCGCCGACCGCTCCCAACAATACAGCGCCGGACGCCAGACAACTGTGAATCGTATCGTCGGGCAGCGGATGATTGCTGCTTAGCAGCGCCGCGCCGCCGACCTCCTTGCGATCCAGGCTGAGCTCATGGTTGAACCTGCGGGCCACGTTATTCAAAACCCGTACAGCTTCGTCGGTCACTTCCGGACCGATACCGTCCCCCGGAAGAATTGTGATTTTAAGCAGCATGGCTGATTATTTTAATCCGGACACGGGATTAACGATTGGAAAGGGCACGACTTCAGTCGTGCCGCATCGACCAGGTGCCAAGGGCTTTAGCCCCGGGGTTTCTGCTTCACGGCAGGTCCTACACACCCCACAAATAATCTTCCTGCTCAGAATGATGCTCCGCCATCGGATTCAAAGGCAGGCCCGATGGGCTGAATTCCGCGGGCAACGGAAAGGAAAGCGGTTTCTGCGGATAGTCGCGCCCGCTTCCCGCCGCCGCCGCGATCGCCAGCGGCAGATCCGCCACAGGCGCAGGAGGAATCCGCCGGCCACCGTGAGTCTGACGGATCAATTCCATCAGATGGTGATCTTCCACATGCTTGATCTTGTCAGCCAATACTACGAACTTGCGATAAATTTCGTCCAATTCGCGGCGCTCGAACTGAAAGCCGAGCTGTTCGCAACGAAGATTCAGCGCATGTCGTCCTGAATGTTTGCCCAAGACTAACGTGGAATCCGGCACTCCCACCGATCGCGGGGTCATGATTTCGTAGGTCAGCGGATTCTTGAGCATTCCATCCTGATGAATACCGGCTTCGTGAGCAAATGCATTGCGTCCGATGATCGCCTTGTTGGGCTGCACCGGAACTCCGGTGATCTCGCTCAGCATCTGGCTCGCCGGGAAGAGTTGCTCACTCACGACCTCGGTCTTATACACGTAGCGATCGGGACGAACGCGTGCCGCCATCACAATCTCTTCCAGCGAAGCATTCCCAGCGCGCTCGCCGATCCCGTTGATGGTGCATTCCACCTGACGTGCCCCGGCGGCCACGGCGGACAAAGAGTTTGCTACGGCCAGTCCCAAATCGTTATGGCAGTGCGCCGAGATGGTGACTTTTTCAATTCCCGGCACACGCTGGCGGATCGTTTGAATCAACTCGCCGAATTCCGCGGGCATGCTATACCCAACCGTGTCCGGAATGTTCACCGTGGTGGCACCAGCTTCGACAACAGCCTGCACAATCTGAAGTAGAAATTCGAGGTCAGTTCGCGTGGCATCTTCCGGCGAAAACTCCACATCCTGGCACAAAGACTTTGCCAGGCGCACCGCATCGCGCGCCTGCTCCAGACATTGTTGGCGTGAAATCCTGAGCTTGTATTTCAAATGGATGTCAGACGTTGCCAGGAAGACATGAATGCGCGGACGGCTGGCATCTTTCAGTGCCTGCCACGCGCGCTCGATGTCCGGACGGCAAGCGCGAGCCAGGCCGGCGATGATAGGACGTCGAATGACCGCAGCAATGGCCTGCACCGCCGCGAAATCACCCTCAGAGGCGATGGGAAATCCAGCCTCAATCACGTCGACGCCCAAGCGGTCGAGTTGATGCGCCATGCGCAGCTTTTCCGGAACATTCATGCTGCAACCGGGCGACTGCTCCCCATCCCGCAAAGTGGTGTCGAATATCGTAATGCGCACTGGTTCCATGCCGAGTTTCCTCCCTGAGAGGTAACCTCTATGTTACGTAGACACCCAACTAAAGCAAAGCTTATAATCCTGTGATTATCATTAGCATCGCTTAACACCATAAGCAGAGCTAATGCCCGCTTAAGTTGGGCTAAAGAGGTTCGCGATGGATTTGGCGCAACTCGAGGTGTTTCTGACGGTCGCCCGCGAGGGACGTTTCTCCCGCGCAGCGGAAAAGCTATTCCGCACCCAGTCGGCCGTCAGTCAGACCATCCACAAGCTGGAAGAAGAACTCGGCGAGCCTCTGCTGGACCGTTCTTCGCGCGATGGCCTGCTGACCGACGCCGGCCGCGTCCTTCAGGAATACGCCGAGAGATTATTGAATCTCCGAAACGACGCGCAGGAAGCTCTGGTCGAATTGCGCGAATTGCACAAAGGCAAACTCGCCATCGCGGCCAACGAGTTTACTGCTCTTTACCTGCTCCCGGTGCTAGGCGAATTTCGGCGACTGCATCCCATGATCAAAATCGTCGTACAGCGCGCCCTGGGCAGCCACATTCCCGATGACGTGCTGCGCCACAACTCCGAACTCGGAGTCTTGACTTACGATCCCCAGGAGCCGCAGTTATGTTCCACCGTGGTATATCTCGATGAGTTGATCTTTGTGGTCCCGCCCAGCCATCCCCTGGCCAGAGCACAACAGGTCAGCATACGGCAGCTCGGCGCGGAATCGTTTGTCGCCCACATTGTTTCCTCGCCCTACCGCGAAAAAGTCATCCAGGCATTCAAACGCCATAAGACGCCGCTGCACATGGACATCGAACTGCCCACGCTGCAAGCCATCAAGCGCTTCGTCGCCATGGGGAACGGAGTGGCGTTGCTACCGGAGATCAGCGTGGAAAACGAACTAGCACGCGGAGAACTGGTTCGTATTGCGGTGCGCGAGCTGCGCCTGCATCGCAAACTTCGGCTCGTGTATCGCAAGTCAGCCAGCCTTTCGCATGCGGCCAGGGCCTTTCTGAAAGTGGCCGAAACTATCGCGCTGGAGCGCAAAGGCCGCTATCGGTTTCAGCGAGAACATTAGAAACCATGTCGCAAATGTCAGGTCGCAGATCTTCGTCAACAAATGGAGATTCTCTCAGCCGATTAGCGGAAACCTGACACCTAACCCCTGAAACCTGACACCGCCCCATTAGATCTCAAGCTAGCTGTCC
>MNGW01000043.1:0-1847 GCA_001918935.1 Acidobacteriales bacterium 13_1_40CM_3_55_5
TTTCAAATGAGATTCGTTTACCGCCGGCGAGATCAACACTTACTTCATGCGTCATAATTATTCCTTCTGGGCAGGAGGAGAGGTCCTGGAGGGCCAGTAGAGATTTGCAGATGGCCGGAAACGCACCTCTGGAAGCTGCAAATTTCCCTCAGCACATGCTGAACGGGAAATTACTTGCGCAGCCCAAGCTTCTGAACGACGGTCTTGTAGCGTTCGGAATCGTATGTCTTGAGGTAATCCAGCAGGCGGCGTCGCTTGCTGACCAGCATGAGAAGACCGCGGCGCGAACCGTGATCTTTCTGGTGCGTTTTGAAGTGCTCCGTCAGGTGACCAATGCGCTCGCTTAACAGCGCGATTTGGACTTCTGGACTGCCCGTGTCGGTGGGATGCGTACCGTACTGGTCAATGAGGGACTTCTTCTGCTCTCTGGCTAACACTAAGCTGGTGCACTCCTGTCGTCAGTTTCGATTTTTTCTTTGTAACTTCATTGAGGGTAACACGTTGCAAAGAGGGTGTAAAGTGAAGTAAGGGCGGGCAACGAACCCAACGGGAAGCTGATATCTGACATCCAAGAGAGAACAGGAATTCACATTTATGCTATCGCGATGTCCAAAATGCGGATTTGAAAATAAGGAACAGAATCGCTTTTGCGGTATGTGCGGTACGCGATTGACGGTGCCGGTGTCGAGTCCCGCTTCGTCTTCTTCAGGCTCGTCTTCGACAACTCCGGTTCCGTCGGTTCGCGAGACGCGACTGCCTGAAAGTCCAAGTCAAAGGATGCGGACCGGAGTTTCACCCCACGAACGAACTTCTTCGATTTTGGGATTGGGTGACGAACCTGTCGTTCGTACAACTCCGCCCGTACGTGATACGCCGGAGAGCCCAAGTCAAAGGTTGCGCACGGGAGTCTCTGCGCCCCGCGAACGGACGCTGTCTTTTTTGGGATTAGGGGACGACCCTTCGGTCGGTCCGACCGCACCGGTTCGTGAATCGCCTTGGGATAGGATTCAACCGCCTCAAACAAGTGCGCCTCGCGAACGGCCGCCGCTGCCCGTGAGTGGTCCGTCGTTTCTGGGACTAGGTGGCGAACCTGCTCGCGATCTTGACTACCTGCTCGAGGATGAAGAACCGACCTCGGGACATAAGAGCATGTCGATAGTTCTGCTGTTGCTGCTCGCCGGCGTCATCTATGCGGGCTGGCGTTGGCGGGCAGAGATCTACCCTCGGGCGGCGTGGGCGTTGCATCGTCTGGAAGAGATGGTGCCGCGGTCAAGTTCGCCCAATTCGTCCCAGACGGCAAGTGCGCCCACCGAACCGCCGCCAGTATCGGGGACAGAATCCCACACGATTACCCAACAAGACGAGCACTCAACGACTCCGCCAGAAAAAACCGATGCCGCAAAGAAGCAAGCACCAGCGGAAACTGGCGCTCCAACTTCAACGGCTCCAGCTTCAGCAGCTTCAACCGCTCCTCCGTCGACAACCGCAGCTTCAGCCGGACCGGCTGCACAAACCAAAACGCCGGAATCTGCGGAATCGCAATCTAGTCAGAGTTCCAAGTCGGAAGAATCCGCCGCGAAACCAGACGAGGCAACAGCTGCTGAAACTGAAACTGTGCCGGCGAAAACCACGAAGCCGCCCGCGGCCATCCCGAAATCTCAGAAAAGGGAAACTCAGCCGACGACTTCTTTCGACACCTCCGACGAAAAATTAGTTGCCGAGGGCGAGAGATATCTTTACGGCAATGGCGTCCCGGAGAATTGCGATCGGGCGCAGAAGAATTTGCAAGCTGCCGCGCAACATTCGAACTCGAAGGCCCAGACCATGCTCGGCGCGATGTATGCGAC
>MNGW01000043.1:1889-10918 GCA_001918935.1 Acidobacteriales bacterium 13_1_40CM_3_55_5
TGGAAGGCGATGACGCCGGATGAGAGGCAGCTCGCTATGCGTCGAGAGTAGCAGGGTGTGCGCGGCAACCCTTGGCTGCCGCGCGCAAAATCTTAGGAACCTTCCTGCACCTTGGTTGATTGCATATGGGCGATTTTCCATTTTCCGCCCTGTTTCACCCACACTTGACCAATGCGATACTTTCCGCTGATGTCCTTATCTTTGACCGTGCCTTTCAGGTCCGCGGTGGCGGTCAGTACAGCGGTGTTGCCGTAGACTCGCACCTTCTTGTCCGATACATCGATAGCGGAGTATTTGACGTCACCACTTTTCCGCATCTGTACGGCATCGGACTTTGACATGACATTTCCCATGCCCCCGATGGCTGTGTAATCGTCGGTGGTATTGGTTTCCAGGAAAGAAACGTCGCCCTTGAGTGCGGCTTCTCTGCCTTCGTCCGAGAGTTTTTCGATCTGCTCGGCGACACTTCCGCCTTTTTTGCTTTTCTCCTTAGGCGCCTTGTCTGCTGTTTGCGCCATTACGGGCTGTAGGGCGAGCACCAAAACTCCCGCCCAGAGCAATAACTGTTTCATTGAGCCTCCTCGAATTTGACCTGCGGTGCAGGCCGGTGCGCATCCTAGTATCGGGTCGGCAACATGTCAAGGACTGCAACTTCGCCAGCGGATCAAGCTTCTTCCTGCTCCTGCAATCGGGCAATCACACTGAGATCTTCTAACGTGGTGGTATCGCCTTTCACTTCGCCGCTGTTGGCCAACTCGCGCAGCAGGCGGCGCATAATTTTTCCGCTGCGGGTTTTGGGAAGCGTATCGGTAAAGCGAATGTCATCCGGTCGCGCGAGTGCGCCGATTTCTTTTGCCACCCAGCGGCGGAGTTCTTCCTTCAACTCGGAAGTGGGCTTCCTTCCCTGCTCTAAAGTTACGAACGCAGAGATGGCCTGGCCTTTCAATTCGTCGGGACGACCGACCACGGCGGCTTCCGCCACGGCTTCGTGAGCCACCAGCGCGGACTCGACTTCCATGGTGCTCAGGCGATGGCCGGAAACGTTGATGACATCATCGACGCGTCCCATGATCCAGAAATATCCGTCCTTATCTTTGCGCGCGCCGTCGCCGGTGAAGTACACGCCGGGAATCTGCGACCAGTATTGCTTCACATAGCGGTCGGGATCGCCATAGATGGTGCGCAACATTCCCGGCCAGGGCTGCTTGAGGATCAGGAATCCGCCGGAGCCGAGCGGGACGGGCTTGCCGTCCATAGTGACGACTTCGGGAACGATGCCGGGGAATGGTCGCGTGGCCGAGCCCGGCTTGGCACCAATTGCTCCGGGCAGCGGCGCGATCATGATTGTTGTGCCCGATGACTTCGCGATACCACATCCAGGCTTCGGGATTGATCGGTTCGCCGACTGTACCCAGTACACGAAGACTGTCGAGCTTGTGTTTCTTCGGCCATTCGTCTCCCCATTTGATGAATGTGCGAATGGCGGTGGGCGCGGTGTACAAAACATTTACCTGGTGGCGGTCAATGATGCTCCAGAAGCGGTCGGGTTCAGGAAAATTGGGCGCGCCTTCGTACATCAAAGTGGTGGCGCCATTTTGCAGCGGTCCATAGACGATGTAGCTGTGGCCGGTGACCCAACCAATGTCGGCAGTGCACCAATACGTGTCTTCTTCTTTGAGATCGAATACCCATTTTGTGGTGAGATACGTGGCGACGGAATATCCGCCGGTGGTGTGAACCACGCCCTTGGGTTTGCCGGTGGTGCCGGACGTGTACAGGATATAAAGAGGATGTTCGGCGTCGAGCGGTTCGGCAGGACAGTCATCCGAAGCGTTGGCCATGAGTTCATGCCACCAGTGGTCACGGCCTGCCTGCATGTTGATCGACGTGCCAGTGCGTTTGTAGACGACCACATGTTTCACCGTTGGGCATGACTTCAAAGCTTCTTCCACTGCCGGAAAAAGTTTTACCTCGGAACCGCGACGATAGGAACCATCCTGCGTGATGACCGCCACAGCTTCAGAATCGTGAATTCGATCAATTAATGCGTTGGAAGAGAAGCCACCAAAGACGACGGTATGAGGTGCGCCAATGCGAGCGCAGGCCAGCATGGCAATGGGCAACTCCGGAGTCATGCCCATGTAAATGGCAACGCGGTCGCCTTTCTTAACACCCAGCAACTTGAGTACGTTGGCGAACTTTTTTACTTCGCGATGTAGTTGCTGGTAGGTAAGAGTGCGAACTTCTCCGGGCTCACTTTCCCAGATGACGGCGGCTTTGTTCTTACGCGAAGTCTGCACATGGCGATCAAGGCAGTTATAGGAAATATTGATTTGGCCGCCGACGAACCATTTGGCCCAGGGGTTGTTCCACTCCAGGACCTTGCTCCATTTCTTGAACCAGTGCAGTTCTTCCGCAATGCGTCCCCAGAACTTTTCCGGCTGCTCAACCGACTCGCGATAGATGCGCTCGTATTCCTCGAGGCTCTGGATGTGCGCCTGTTGGCGGAAATGATCCGGGCACTCGAATTTTCGTTGCTCATTGAGAGTGGAATCGATGTTGACGGAGGCCGTCTCTGCCATTCGGTTCTCCCGGGTTGAGTGTGGTGCAACTTGCAGATTGTATCGTGGGAAGGGGAATGCCGGTATCCAGAGCTTATGGCCAAGCCTTTTAGAGATCGAGGAACTTGCTGCGGTATTTTTCGTCCGGAATCTGGCAGGTCTGGTATTTGCCAAAAAGCTGATATCGGTTGCGCGCGATCAGATTGTAGATTTTGTCTCGAACCCAGCGCGGCAGATGTTTCACAATGGAGGCGAGAGTGCGCCAGACTCCGCCCAGCTCCGCGAGTATCTGAATCCCAGCATCGGAGCGGGAGGCAAGACGTTCGTCTGGCTGCGAATAGTTCAACAGCAGATACACCGTATCCAGAAGCGCAGGGTTGACTCCGTGCCGGTGGAGGACGTCGCCAGCAAACTCACTCTGTAGAGCGGCAAAGCGAAAGCGGTCATTCCTGTCACGCTTAAGAACAAACTGGATGAGGCGATTGCAGAGTCCACAAACACCGTCGTAAAGAATGATTGGATTGGATATCGTCATCAAACTCGCACTCAGCAGCGAGTCTAATGCATGCGAAAAAATTCAGCGCACGACTGCCAGGTGGTGATTGATGTCCGGCACAAACTCTTCGAGCTTGCCTCTCTCCAACAAGTAGGCTCCCGGTCCCTGTTTGCCGCGAACTGTTCGACAGAACTCCGCGACGAAGAATCCTGCTTTCAACGCTTCGGTGAAGGCCCAGCGAGTAGCGTCACGCCATTCATGGGCCAGAGCGGAATTTTTTTGTTCGATCGAAACGATATCGCTAGGGATCTCGATTGCAATTCTTTGCCGAGTGAGCGCGGCGTCAAGGTCGGTCCTGGCAGGTTTTCCGTCGCCGTTGAAACGAATCAGAGGCAGGAGCCGGGAAAGCACATCCAGCAACTCAGCCCGCCTGTCTTTTCCTTGTAGACGTTCCTGCACGCGGCGGCTGGAAAGCGGCCATTTCACCCATAAACGATCTGTGCTGTTGCGATGCAGAACGCTGGAAGTTTCGGGTCCATAGAAATCAATCTTGTATCTATCGGAAATCACGCCGAGTTTCCCGAAGTTCAGATGCGCATTTCTGCTTTGCAACGGATCGAAGGTCCAAGTCATGGAGTGGACGCGCATGCTCAAGGCACGTTCCCGTTGGGCCAGCTTAAGCTTGTAGCCCAAATCCAGATCGCGATATTCGTCGCGCACAGCCAACATGTGGGAATGCACCATCACCTGCCCATCTTCCATGCCCAGGAAACCGAAAGCGAAACCAACCAACCGGCTGCCCTCAAATGCGCCGAGCCAAATGCTGCCTGCTTCTTTCGCGGCCACACTCATGGTCAAAGGCAGCACGTCCCGGTCGGACAAGCCCCAAACTTCCTGCTCAAGGGTTTCAACCTTCCGCAAATCGTCGAGGCTGTGCAGATCGCGGATCACGACGGCGGCTTTGGACTTCGCTTCGGGCATGTGGGTGGCGGCCCACCAAGGGCGTTCAATATACGCGACCTAGGGGATACGCGCCAGTGCGTAGTGGCCGCAACCTCAGTAGCGGCGCACGAAGCGCATCCGCCTCGGGTCTAACTTAAATTATTGTTCTTTGAAGCCCAGCTGCTAATGTGTAGAACCGGTGGGAATCACGCAGGCGGAGGAGTTGCTGGAAAGAATTTTTGCGCCAGATGAGAAACGAATTTGTGCCATCGCTCACCCATATCTGCGGCTGCGCGAGCCATTCGATCGAAAGCCGTCACGCCCGCAAACGGGACCATGAACAAGTAGTCCATCATTACACCTCAATTTCGCTATGTTGGGATGGAATGTTTCTCTCTTCACGAAGCAGATAGGTTTGTTGCTCGAGCTCACGATTCAATTGATCAACCAGGGCCAGCAATCTCTGCGGATCTTGTTCCTTCATGATGGCTGCGCAAAGTTGCTTCCAGGGGGAATCGCTCATGCTGCCTCCCTTCTACTCTGTCCCAAGCTGCGGCACATACCTGTTTGCATGTGCCTTGCCAAGATTGAAATAACAAGGAGTTACGCGAGCATCCACCCTGAAATGTAGAGATTCTGCCGGGGATAAGAGCAATTAATTCCTACAGGGCACGCTGTAGGCTTGACGAAATTTACCTGGAAAGCATGGCAACGCCGGGATCGATGGCCGAGAAAAAGAGAGCGGAGTTACATCGGTTACAGACCGATTTTTGAAGTGCCCGCAGAATTGCGCAGTTCAGGCAATTCGTGGTAACAGTTTGATTCACACGATTTTAACATTTCTGAAACCTGGCTGAAACGTAGGATCTCTATGATCCACGCTCAACATGTACCCTTCGGGTGCGGGTTCCCGCAGTCAAAGATTTCGGTTGCCCGCACCCGCCTGCGCGCCCAGCACCGCGGTTCGCCAGCCCTCCGAAGGTCGCATATCTGCGGTTCTGCGCTCCGGCTATTCGTTGCCTATCGGTGAAGGGTCTATGAGGAAAAAAATCGCTCCTACATGGGATTCGACCAAAGAGCCGACGGAAATTGCATTACGCGCCTGCCTGATCGCAAAAGATGCGGCGTTTAATGCTCAGGATTACATTGCGACCAGGTCGCAAATGGCCTTGATCGCCGTGCAGCAGTGCGAGAAGGAACTGGATCAGATCGAGCGGCAGATCGATGAATCCATGCCTGCGGCCATCACCGAAGTTACCGAGCCCGAAGCTCGCGAACTGCTCGGTTGCATGAAGTTCACCATTGATCTGGAACGGGTTGGCGACCTGATGTGGTCCGTGGCCCGGCGAATTCAAAATTTACCGTCGCCACTAAATGCAAAAGAAGCCAGCTATTTGACCAGCATGGCTGAAACCTTGCAGGAAATGCTAACGCGCGTGCACCAGGGATTCCTGAGCCGGGATCTCGAACTGGCCGAATCGGTTCTACGGATGGATTCCAAAATAAATGACGCCTGCCATGCGGTGTTCAGCAACTATTTAGAAAAGGGAGCCGGCAGAAGGAGTTACGAGGTAACCCATCTCTTATTCATGGCGCAGGCATTCGAAAGAGCCGGAGACCATACCAAGAACCTGGCGGAAGAGCTTGTCCATTTGGTGGGAGGTCATAGCGTGAGGCATGTCAAGAAGACGCGCGCCGGCATTCTGCGGGCCCGCCGTCAGCGGTAAAAGGCGGGGAAAAGATGCGCTCCCCTTCGGATTGCCTATGGCCCTCTCAGTGAATTCAGCTCTGCTTGTGAGAAGCTGCAATCGAGGCTATACTTCGCTCCGTGCTCAGTTTTCGCCGCCAGACCGAGGTTTCCTTGTGGACGATCGCAAAACTATCCTGGTAATTGACGACTACGAAACCTCCGCTGCAGGTTGGGGTTTGTATTTGCACAATGCGAAGTATTCAGTGGAGACGGCCTACGGCCCGGAAGAGGGCTTGCAGCTTTTTGCCATAAGGCCGATAGATTTGGTTTTACTGGATTACGCCATGCCAGCGATCGATGGCGGTCAGGTAGCCGCTACTATGAAGCAAATCAAGCCCAATGTTCCAATTCTAATGTTGTCCGGAGTTCCCCAGGTTCCAGAGCAGGATCTTGCGTACATCGACGCCTTTGTCCAAAAAGGCCAGGAACCCGAAATCGTGTTGCAGAAGATCGAACAGCTTCTCAATCGACCCCAGCAAGCAGCGTGATATCGTCAAGTCTCGAAGTAAACCAACCTCGAAATTGGGCCGAAATTCTCGAAGCGTTAGCTTCTCACAGCGATAAGTTATGTTGGCTGGCTAGAAGGGCCAGCTCAAGCCGGCTGGAGACGCCCAATTTCTCAAAAATGTTGCTCAGGTGACGCTTGACCGTCTCTTCACTGATCGAGAGCTTGCGCGCTATCTGCTTATTGCTATTTCCGGTTTTGATTTCAGAAATGATTTCTACTTCGCGAGCGGTTAGCTCTGACTTGTTCTGTCGCCACTCTGCGTATCGAGTCCAGGTCGCAAGGACTTCCTCTCCCAGTCGTTCGCCGTCACAGACTGAGCGGATGCTTTTTAACAGCAGTTCAGGTGTGGAGGCCTTCAACACTACCCTGCGAGCGCCTAGGCGTAAGGCATGGGCTGCTTCGAGGGGATGAATCGTGGCCGTAAGCAAGATGGTGTGCACCGCGGGTCCGTCGTGCGCTAACTCCCGCAATACTTCCATTCCTGGGACTCCGGGCATTGCCATGTCGAGGAGAAGAATGTCCGGCCTGAGTTCTCGGGTGAGAGCGACCGCCTCTTTCCCATCCGTGGCTTCTGCCACCACCACGAAATCGTCCTGGGTTACGAGCAACCGGCGCAGACCATCGCGGAAAATTGCATGGTCATCGGCGATAAGAATTCGGATAGGCCGCGTGGTTATCTTATGCGATGGCATGCAGTTCCTGCTGGGGGATTTTGATTTCCAAACGCGCGCCACGGCCCGGCCTGGTATCGATCGAGAGTTCTCCACCGATGGCGCGCACGCGCTCGTGGATGATCAAGGGACCTTGATGAGCACGCTCCAGATCAGAATGCGAAAACCTGCCACAGAACTCAAAGCCGCGACCATCATCATCAACCGTGAGAATCCAATATCCTTCTTGCGAACCAAGCCGAACCAGAACATTGTTTGCACCGCTATGCCTGGCCACATTCACCAGCGCTTCCTGGACGATGCCGGCGACCTCGCGACAGATATGTGGGGGAAAGGCCACATCGCGAAGATCACAGACAAACTTGGCGGCAATGCCTGTATCGGATCGGTAGCGCTCGATCATGCCGGCAAGAAAATCGACCAGATGCCGGGGATCGAAATCCAAAGGTTTGAGTTGCTGAATCAGTGTTCGGACATTGGCAGCTTCGTCTTGCACCAGTTGCTGTATGTCGAGAAGCTCCCGATCGCGTTCGAGGGCATTCATTGTCGCCTGAGTGCGCAAAGCATACAGACGGAATCCAATCGCGTGCAACGACTGAACTACACCGTCGTGCAGGTCGCGCGCCACTCGCGCCCGTTCTACCGCTGTCGCACGGGTACGCAGCCGGCGCAATAGGTAGACGTTATAAACCGCGGGCGCCACTTGATTCCCAAGATTGCGCAGGAACCGCAACTGCGTTTCCGAACTCCACCCGATTTTCGGATCAAGTACAAACAGTCTGGCCGATACGGCCGGTGAGACTGAAATCGTGCTCATGAGCAGCCGGTTAAAGGTCCGTTGAGTGGGAAATTCTTTTGGCAAATAGCACTTTGTATGCCGGATTCGGGCCCCGCCGCCGTCAATCAGAATCGTGCTCATTCTGCTACTCCCGCGCCAAACCGCTCCTCCCCAGTCGCCCGGCAAGGGAAAGAGGTAGCCTCGCGCTTCAGCAGTGTCCAGTTGGCGCGATGTAAAAACCGTTTCGCCCATCTTGTCGAACGCCTCGGTCCGCCACAGATATGTGCGATTTGTCTCCGTTTCGCTGGTAAGTAGCAGCAATGTGCGACCGCGAAATAGTTTCAGCAGTTCGGGCAGAACAGCTTGCAAAGTCCCTTTTAAGCCGGCATCCACGCGTGCCATGGCAGAGAGCCGGGAAATGTTCAGCGCTTCTGTACGGCGCTGCTTCTCGGACTCTGCCAGGTATCCAATGAGGAATCCGAAAATCGCCAAATAAACCGCACGCATGATCAAGCCGTTTGCGTCAAATTGTGCTCCTATGAGGCTAGCCACCGGACCGTAGGTCAATCCGATGGCTTCGATCATGAGTATCCCAGTTGCCATCGCGGCCGTGAGCAAGGCTTCGCGCATGCCCCAGCGAAAGGCCGCAGCCAGCAAAGCAAAGATGAAGTAGAGAAAAAACGGGCTGTTCGGTCCGTCGGTAAACAGGCTGATGACAGCCGGCCAGACTACGTCGGCGGCATGCACACCAAGGGAGAATTGCGCGGAGACCTCGTTGCGAAACCGCAGCAGGACGGAGAGCCCACAACTGTAGACCGAGTACAGCACGAGCAAAACGTATGCCAAAGTGCCATATCTAGTGAGCTCGGTAGGATTAAAGTAAAGCGCGACAAGAGAGCTGAACGAAGCGGCCACAGGGTTAGCTTGCGACCGAGGAACCTCGTAACTGCAGGTACTGCCATGGCTGGTGTGCAGATTATATGTAGCCACCGGGTAAGGCGCAATCAAAGTTGTGCCGGCTTCGCGTGTTAGATAAACAAAGTGTTTAGGCCGCATGTGCGCGTTCGCGCAACGCTTAGGTTACAACTAAAGTTGCAGATCAAATTGCAACTTTTGCGTGATTGACTCTTATCACTTCCTCACGCATTCTTGGGTCCGCAAGAAACCAGAACCTAATTCAGGAGGAAGCAGACAAACCCTGCTTCCGCAATGTTATCGCCCTTGACTTACGACTTGGCGGATGGTACACCAAGTGCTCCAAGGGAAAGACGTTTTTGTGCACTCGTCCGAGGTTCCTCCCCCGTACTAAGGTCCCTCTCGGTC